>NZ_JCBDGK010000043.1:0-149007 GCF_059834005.1 Vibrio sp. R12-SW3-ISO1 | reverse complement strand
ATGAATGGATTCAAAGCAGAACAGTAATGTAAGTACTGTTAGTTGGTTTATTAGTTGGTTTGTTAGTAGGTCCGTTAGCCACCAACTAGATACTCACAGGACCATACAGAAAGGCCACAGTGACAACAAAAGTATCACTATGGCCCAACCAGAACACTGCATACGAAGCCGTCAAACTCAATGCAGTACAGCGAAGGGGATTATACCAGATGACTCAATTTACAGCCACGAATAGATACTTGATGACTGACGCTTTAGCACTCGGCCTTTCCGGTATAGAAAAAGCGACTCTTGTGCACTTAAGCACTTTTGCCGATGGGAAATTCCAATGTTTTCCTTCGATTAAAACATTAGCAAAAATTACTGGATTCAGTGAATCAGCAATTAAGCGAGCTATCAAAAAACTTGAAGAGATAAAACTAATTACGAAGAAACGTCGATATTCATCCTCTGGACCCACAAGCAACCTATACAAGCTAAACACTTCAGTACTGCAGGATAATCAGAGTAAGCGTCACAAACTCATTAGTCCGGTGACTTCGAATGGAACATTCCTAGCTCAAGACGGAAATTACTACTCATGTCCAGCTGAGTTCTACATGAAAAAGCATGGTCAAGTGGGAGACAAACTACATGCCTAATAAATACAACTGGAAACTATTATCTGCCGAATTCCAATTAGCCTCAGTTAAGTATCCTGATCTATCTATGGCTGCTTTTGCCAAGAGCCGAGGGATTCCTGCAAGCACGTTTAGAAAAGCGCTCAGAAGAGAGCAAAGCAAAGAGCAAAAACGGGAGACTTGTATTCAAAGTAACAATTATAAACTTGCTATGAAGCATATACGGTCAGCCATCTCTCTTTTAAACAACCTTTAAGTCAAGTGTGTTCGGGGGACAACCCTCCCCCAACACCAGTAGCGCGGTTACGAGCATGAAAAAAGAAATAATGATCAGGTCGCGAGCGGTTAAAGGAAAGGACTATGAGCTAGATCCAACGACTAAGCGCTCTCGCTTCAAAAAAAACAACAATGCGGCATTGATTCACGGTGGATATTCAAAACAGCTCTCACCCGAATTACTAGCAGCTGTAATAGACAACGATCTCGGCTTTGAAGTTGGCATACTCAAAGGTCAACTTTCAAATCTAGCGGTGATGGGAGAGCAACTAATCCAAGAGCTCCACCAACAAGGAGAATCAGCGACAGCTCTGAGTGTTGCCTTATCGTGTGCAGATCGAGCCTCTAAGCTGGTACCTCAGATACAGAAAGCACTTGAGTCACCAATAGTATTAGACACAGAGTTTGATTCTAAAAAGAGAAGGCTTAAGAATCGTTGGCTAAAGCGTTTTCATACCGGAGATTGCTCCGCAACCGATATTGCCTACCAATTTGAAATTAACGACTTAGGGCAACCGCCACTCTATGTCATGAAAAAACTTGAAATGGAGATTAAAAGCTCTCCATCCGACATAGATGATTCGCAATACAGTCGCGAAGAAATTCAGCAACAACTAATGGAATATTGGAAAGAAACGGCATCTGAAGAACTGCGTCGAGATGAACGAGAAAAAGCGATTCAGCAAGAAAAGAAAAGGATTTCAGACCACTTCTTTAACTCATCGAACACTAACGACTTACACCAAGGAGGGTAAACATGGCCATAATTAGAACAGCGTTGTCAGATCCTCGCTACCTCGAGTTGATAAAGCAATTCCAACATGACTGGGTGGGCTTTGCAGCAGTTATTGCCAAGAAAAAGCCGACATGGCAGCAACGACAAATTATTGAAGCAATGCAGGTTAAAGGCGCTAGGGTATCAGTTTCTAGCGGTCACGGCACAGGTAAAAGTGATATGACAAGCATCATGATACTGGCGTTCATCATTCTTTATCCAGAGAGCCGTGTCGTAGTCGTAGCCAATAATGCCGCGCAAGTTAGAAATGTCATTTGGAAATACATCAAAGTCAATTTCAGAACAATATGTAGCTCTGTTCCGTGGTTAGCTTCCTATTTCGAACTCAATGAACGTGAATTCTTCGCGGTGGGCTACAAAGGAGTATGGAGCTGTATAGCGAAATCTGCTCGTTTAGGTCAAGAGGAAGCTCTTGCTGGTGAGCACTGCCATACCTACCTAGTTGTTGTTGATGAAGCCAGTGGGCTCCCTGACAAGGCTTTACAGGTACTAAGTTCAGCTTTAACAGAAACCCATAACAATATGTGTTTGCTAAGTCAGCCAACTCGAAGTTCCGGCTTTTTCTACGATACACACCATCGACTGGCAAAAACACCTAGCAACCCTGATGGCATATGGAGTGCCATAACTCTTAGCTCAGAAGAGTCTCCTTTGGTAACACCAGAGTTTATAGGAGAAAAACTACTCTCCTATGGAGGAGAAGATGCGGCAGAGTACCAAATAAAGGTACTTGGTCGTTTCCCTGACAGTATGGAAGGGTACCTTCTGAGCAGAACTGATTGTGAGCGTTCAGCAAGAGCACAAATTCACCTGCAGGAAAAAGAATGGGGGTGGGTCGCCGCCTGTGATGTTGGTAATGGTCGAGACAAGTCTGTAATCAATATTTGTAAAGTATCTTTAGACTCGCCAGAACATAGGCTGGTGGAGTCACACCAAATTCTTGAAATGAGTCCAGACATTGACCCTATTGATTTTGCCTACGAGATCCAGAAAGTCATAGAGCCATATCAAAACCAAAATATCACTGTTCTGATTGATGGCGATGGTGTCGGCTTTTCCACTGTCAAGACTGTAAGGGAACTAGGTATAGACACACAAGAGATTCGCTGGGGGAAACCCGTTTTTAATAGTGATGCCAAAAGCCGCTTCATTAACAAGCGCGCATATAGCCATATTATGATGCGCAATGCTGTAAAAACTGGCCGCATGAGAATCGACCCGAGTGAAATGACCAAAGACCAAATGAGTCGGCTTCCTGTCTTCATAAATGAAGCAGGACAGTGGGTTGTTACCTCTAAAAAGGAGATGCGAGAAAAGCACAACATAAAATCACCGGATCGTTCCGATACATACTGCTTTATGTTCCTTGCATCCCCAAGAAGAGCATATGAAAGACGTAATGATAACGACCAAAGCGCTTCACTTGCAGACTTCTTTGGCTGGGATGAAGAATGAACAAACTCCGCGCGTGCACTAACTACCATCAAAATTCAAGAGATTAAGAACATGTTTAGTAAAGATTTTTCCAAAGAAGTCAGAGTGACACTGTTAGAACTGGTGTATCTACTTAAAAAAGCTGTCATTGAAGACAAATACCATATTTCTATAGAGCAAGCTAAAGCTCTTTTATACAACAACCTTGTAATTGATGTTGTCGTTCAAGAGCTGGGTGGCGATCTAACTTACATCAATGAAAGCGACATATCATTATCGGACATATCACGCACTAGATTATTAATAGAAGAAGTCAACGACATCATTAATATCAGCGACTTCGGTTATGAAAATAACATGAATGGGTTCGGGTACATTATTGCTGCAATAGAATTTGCTTTGAACGTCGGAACATACAACCAAGCTATTTCAGACAAGATGCAAGCGCAGTCTTCGAGTACTCCCTTAGAGCTCGGCGCAAGCTTAAGTTCAGATAAACTCTGGGATGACTTTTCACATGAAGTAATCAAGTAGTCAAAATGCTTTAGATGTATAACCCATGCCCGAACTCTCTGAGCCACTCTTTATGCTCTTTGTAGTCGGGCATTACTCGCTCCACTTCTTTCCAAAACTGAGGTGAGTGATCATGATGAAGCAAATGACAAAGCTCGTGGACAACCACATAGTCAACTACGCGGTTAGGGGCCATAACAATCA
The DNA here is from genome assembly GCF_059834005.1 of Vibrio sp. R12-SW3-ISO1. Lineage (NCBI taxonomy): Bacteria > Pseudomonadati > Pseudomonadota > Gammaproteobacteria > Vibrionales > Vibrionaceae > Vibrio > Vibrio sp. R12-SW3-ISO1. The sequence continues at coordinate 145,164 of NZ_JCBDGK010000043.1, read as the reverse complement.
CCCAGTTAAACTCTAAATCACCGTAAGGGGTACAACTACCCCAGCGGCTCTTAAACTCTTTAGTCCGAACGACGCCAGTTTCAACACCCACCAGCGATTCATAACGCCTCACTTTTTCGCGAATTTTTTTGTCAGCATGGCGCTTGTACCAATTCACCAATGCCCGACGAATATAGTGCGTTTGAGTTGAAGGGTCAGGCACGGTTACAGTGATGCGCCCATTCATCAGCTTAGTGGGTGCCAAATCGCCTGTAAGCACTTTTAAACGATAGTTACGCCCTAGGTATGGCAATGCCTCACCCGACACATATTCTCGTGCTAACGAGGGACTATGAGCTTGATATTGAGCCAACTTATCAACTATCCAATTGTGCTTATCTGCAAGAATTTCATCTATTTTTTCTTGCTCTAATACCTTGGGGACAATGATAGTCACCTCCCCCTCATCAACTTTAAGTGATGCAGTTTTCTTTCTTGAAGTACGCTCCACCAGCACACTGTAACTGGCAGTATGAATAAGCTCTGGCTGATGCTTTTTCGTCATGTTTTGCTCAATCATTTATTGCCGAACTTGTGCTTAGCGAGATCCATAAAACGCTCTTGAATAGCACCAACCAATGCTTTGTCACCAAACGGCTGATCAAGCACAGCGCGTTTTATCTCTTTCTTCATCCGCTTAATTTCATCTTGCTTAGCGAAGAAATCAATTATTTCCGTTGCTTCATTTAACATGGCGACCAAAGTTTGCGTGGTGTCTTTAATAGCTTCATGGACGCGTTCATCAATCACATCGCCATCATTAGCGTTAGTCACCTCGGCAATTAAGATATTGTAAAAAGCGAACTCTGTTTCGTTTAACCCAACATCTTGAGCGGCTTGCTGGTGGGCTGAGCCAATGTCATCTGTCATGGCAAGTAGTAACTCAAGCTGCAGAGCCCACTGACCAGACGTTTTCTCAATAATATCCCTCAGTCTCAGGCTCAAAGAACGGTAGTACTCAGGGTCATCATCAAGATTAATCGTTATATGATGCTTGATAGCGCTCTCTATCTCAGAAGCTTTAGATTCATCTGATTTATTTGGCTTAATCGTATCTTTGAAATTAGCTGCCAATAAGTCCACTGGAGGAATTTTGGGATCTACCCCTGTACTCAAAATATGCTCATCAACCAACTGCCTTACTTTTTCGCCAATCTCTCGCATATCTAAACCAGCATCCCGATACATGATTCGCGATGCATTGTGTACTTTCCCTAACAACTTCATATCTGGGACAAAAGGAGCAGCACTAGCATCAGGCAATATCACATTGAGCTGTTTGGCAAAGAGCTTGAACGCTACATCAAATTGAGCTCGAGTAGTTTCATCTTTTAGTGCGAGAACATAATCGTCAATATCATCGCTATCAATGTGTTTAAAGAATGACATTGCACGGGTATGTTTCGCCTTAAGCTTCGGAATCTCGTCTTTGAGGCTTTGATACGTCCCTTCGACATCTTCACTACTAAACAAATCAAGCGCTTCAGTTAAGTGCGTTGCTAGACCATAGTAGTCAACGATGTAGCCACAAGTTTTACCTTTGTATGTGCGATTCACTCGAGCGATGGCTTGCATCAATGTGTGATCTTGCAGCTTTCTGTCGATATACATAACTTGTGCAATCGGTGCATCAAAGCCAGTTAACAGCATATCTTTGACGATGAGAAACGCCGTATTATCAAACTTCTTGTCCTTTTCTTCAGTGCCAGCCTTATCCATACCAAAAGGCTTTTTGAAGTTACTAATCACCTTTTTTTGATGTGCTTTGTCGGTGTACTTAGCGATATATTGCTTATCGTTGTGGTCACCAGAAATGATTACCTCGGAAGGCGGAGCACCAAGCTCATCCAGTGTCTTTTTGAAAACGGCAGCGGCATGGCGACTACCAACAACAATCATTGCTTTAAAGCCATCAGGGCGAATGTGCTCTTTATAGTGCTTGAGCAAATCAAGGCAGACCCAACGGATACGAGCAGGCGCTTCACGCACGGCGCGTTCTACTCCGTACTTTTTCTTAATTTCGCGCTGTTCTTCTTCTGTGTATTCACCAAAGTACTCTTCAAACAACTTATCAAGAGATTCTCCAGCAACTTCAGACTTAACCTCTCGACCTTCATACAGCAGGCGTACTGTCGCCCCGTCTTCTACCGCTTGGTTGATTTTGTACTCGTCAATATAGCCACCAAATGCTTGTCCCATCTTTTGGGTTTTAAGCAGGGGTGTCCCCGTAAAGCCTACTTTAGGCGCATTCGGTAATGCTGCATTGATAGTCATCGCAAGACCACCAAACTGTGTGCGGTGTGCTTCATCAGCCAATACGATAATTTTTTCGCTAGGATTGAGGTCTTTAAACCCTTCTGCTGCTTTCGGCTGTTTCTCTTGTTCTTTCTCTAAATCAGAGAACTTCTGAACCATCGCAGTAACCAAATCCGAGCTGTCTTTTTTAAGTAGCTCTTTAAGCTCATTCACTGAGCCAGCGTTATAAACGGTTTCACCTTGCGCATCACGGAAAGTATTGGATAACTGCTCATCAAGCTGAGTTCTATCGGTGATAAATACCAACTTGTATTGCTGTAGTTCAGGATCACGGCGCATCTTCACAGCTAGCATGACCATGGTCAGAGATTTACCACTCCCCTGCGTATGCCACACCACGCCAGATTTTTCTCTGCGGTCTTTACCTGTTTTTAAGCGCTGAATGACCTTATTAACGGCACGATACTGCTGATAACGTGCAACTTTCTTAATGATTTTGCCATCGTCGGTTTCATAGATGATGAAGTTTTGCAGAATATCGAGGAAGTTATCCAGGCTAAACATCCCTGCAAGTAATCGCTGCTGCGCTGTTACACGAGTCAGGACTTCGTAAGTGGCTTTTTCTTCGGCAGCTTGTAAGAAATCAACTTGGCTTTCTGCCTCGGAGTTGTCATCCACAACATCGTCAGGAAGCTGAACGTCCACGGCAGAACGAAACGTCACTACGTTATCGTGCAATGATTGCTGAGCTAGCTCTTCATCGCTATGTGGGTAGGCATCTTTCCAATCCCCATAGTGCTGACTGCTAGAGCTAATTGTGCCGACTTTCGCTTGGTCACGACAGGTAGAAACCATCAATTGGTTATACCAAAATAGCTTTGCCGCACCTTCTTCATTTTCTTGTTCACGTAGGTTGGAGTAACGACGAAGCTGGTCTATCCCGTGGCTCATAGGGTCAGAAATGTACGGCGATTTGCATTCAATGACAGCAAGAGGAATACCGTTAACAAAACAGATTATGTCAGGAATAATGTTTTGCGCCCCTTCGACTTTAAACTGGTTCGTCACTAAGAACTCGTTGTTGGACGTTGTATCGAAGTCGATAAGTTTGACGGTTTGCCCTTTGCGCCCTTTACCGAGGTCTTGCTCTACCGAAAGGTAGTTAACCATGGTTTGGTAGAAAGCATGGTTGTACTCCATCAAAGCAGCAAAATTAGGGTGTGTCACTTCCCTAGATACCTTGCGCAGGTTCTCTTCACTGATCCAAGGGTTAATACGTTTAATTGCCGCCTCTAAGCGCTTCACCAGTATGACATCACGTAGATAAGTACGTTCTTGATTTACGTGTTCAGGGGAGAGGGATTTGCCTTGTACGTAAGTCCAACCAAGCTTAACTAACTGAGCAATGGCGGGGGCTTCTACCTTATCAAATTCGTTATTTGCCAAAATATATTCTCTGCAAGACAGAAAGGAGATTTAAACTTTACCGCCATGGGCAAGTAAATCTGGATTTGGGGCTGGGGTTACTGAGTCACCTGTTGTCATATCAAAACAACCACTCTCTTCAGTTCCTTTGAATGCACGCACAAGTTTAAGCTTCATATCAGGACAATCTGCAAACACAGTCAACCAAATACTAAAGAAACCTTCAGAAACCGCCCAGCCAATAGCCATTTCTTTTAGTAAGTCGTTTTGGGGTTGCTGTTGAATCATCGCTTCTGCACTTTGAGCTTTTGCCCACGCTTGCATCCTTTGAGAAACACGGTCAACCTCAACTTGTACACCATTTGCATCGAGTGCGCGGAGTATTTTCTTGTCAAGGCCAACAAGCTCTAAAGTTGCTTTTGCATATCCACTGATTGGAGTAGCCAATGCCTCAGAAACCGAAACTTTCCCATCCTCAGTATATTGAAAGGAGCTAAAAGTATTGTCGCGATCTGGTATTAAGAGTTTATCTAAGTCGACCTTTTTATCTTTCTTAGTCGAATTACAATTAACACAAGCCAAAAGAAAATTCGTCCACCTGCCAATTAACTCAGGGTGTCCATCATCGCCAGCTTTAGGTTGAATATGCTCCACAGCCAAATTAGTTTTTATTGGACGCTCACAGTACGAACAATAACTCCCTAAACGACCTATTAACGCAGGTTTTGCCTTGGTATAGTCATCATAATCGTCAGCCTCCGGGGAAGTATCTCTTCTTATTGGTCGCATAACTTACTCTCCTAATTTGGCAACTCGCTGCATCTCTAGGAATGCTTGGAATGCAGGATTGTCATCATAAGGAGCTATCGATTCTGCTAACCTCTCTTTATACTGTTGAAGCTTATCCTCAGGGGCTGATTCAGATTCATCTAATAACTTCAAATATTCTGTTGCTACACCTTTCATCTCTTCATAACGGCTACTCGTATCTGGCGAGTTAACATCCATAACCCCTACCGCTATATCCGAGAGAGTCTTATTCGCTAATTGAGCTGGTGGTAAGCCATCAAGCATGATCAACTCTTCACTAGAGCGTAGTGATTGAATTAAGAAAGGTGAGTGCGTTGTGCAAATAAATTGCACTTTAGGGAAAGTATTACGCAAGTCCTCAATAACATGGCGCTGCCATTTAGGATGAAGGTGTAGATCAAGCTCATCAATTAGAACAATGCCTTCTGTCTTATTAAGCACCTCATGTCCTAAGTGAGGATTAAGACGTGCTGCTTTTTGTGCAATGTCCGCGACCAAAGCTAAAACGCATCGCTGACCGTCACTTAGCAAGTTGAAAGGTTGTGGCTCTGAACCTTTAAGGGTTAAAAGTAACTCTTCTCTTTTTGGGTCATAACGTAAATGCTCAGCATTTTCTATACAGCCAATTACCGCCTTACGCACAACCGTAAGCATGGTAGATTCTTTACCTTCTTGAAAAGCCTGCCACTCTTGGCGAGCAAACCATGCTACTAGCTCTTTTAAAGCTATACGAGGGTCGACACAGTGCTTATAACCATCTAGGCGAGAAGGTTTAGTAGTAGATTTCGTTAATGATGGTTTTGCTTTATAGGCTTTTGGATCTTGCCACAAGCGCATAGTGCCGTAGTAACTTATTAAAGGAAGATTGATATTTTCTGAAAGTTGCTCATCGCAAGTTTTTGCTAAAGCGGTCAGAGAGGTTGCATTACCATAACGAGTATTACCTGTTGGTGAGTCCTTCGAACGTTCCCACTCAACGACGTTGTTTTTAACCACTCCAGTTGCAGAGACTAAAACAGGCCATGCTTCAACGAACTGAGACTCCCCTTCTTTTTCAACATAAGACAAGGTGGCATCAGTTGGATATAGACTTTTTTTATCATTCTTTTTTTTGAAACCAAGTATCCAAGTTGCAATAGCTACCGCTACTGCATCCAACACAGCTGTTTTACCCGTCGCATTTTGTCCAACTATAAGGTTAACTTGAGGGTTAAACTGGAAAGTTTTCTCCTTATAGCAACGGAAGTTTTTGACAGATAATGTATTGAGTTTCATGAGGTTTACTCTCGTAAAGTAGCATTAAAGTTATAGTAACTTATATTCGACCAAGTTTCAGGGAGTTATCTAGAACTATAGCGATAGCTTAGAAAGCGCTCACAGGCAGAGCAATCGCAGGCGCTTCCACTTTATCGAATTCGTTATTTGCCATGCATTAACTCCAGCTTTTTTCAGTTAATCTTGCGGCTATTTCAGAATCACTTGGTAGTGTTTCAATACCAAGTTCTTCTCCGAGATCGAAATACTTAGAACGCTGAATTGGGTATTTAGAGCTTTTGCTGAAGTTGGTCAGTACGAACTCATCGACAACAAAGAAATGATGCCCAGTGTAGACATTCCAGCCATGCACTTCCTCAGCAGAGCGCATCACCCCAATTATCCGCATTTTCTCATCTTCGGTTATTTCAGAGCCTTTCTGATAACCCACCACGTTGAGTTCATCCGTCTCTTTATCGTATTCAGCATGAACAATTTTGGTTAGCTTACCGATACCACGCACAGATTTGTTTTTGTATAAACCGAGATAAGCGTGGTTTGAAAAGCCCCTATCAATAGGGTCGTAGTAAACCCCAAACTCCATGTTTTCATGGAACGTATAACCCGTAACGATAGCTCTCATCACCATGTCATCACGAGGAAGCAATGACATCGAATCACAAAATTCTCGATAGTCACCCAAGATTTCATTGAGCTCAAGATCGTAGTCCAATAGGACAGAGTCGAAGTTTTTGATAATGTCGGAGAAAGTTGTCGCCAAACAAACCACTTGCGTACCGTTTTCTTGGTTGAAACTCTTAACAACACTTATCGCTTGCGTTAAGAATTCATCGTTTGGTTTACGTGGGTCTAAAAGCAATAGCACTTGAGTATCTTCGTTTTCAAAGCTCTCCAAGTGGTTCGATAGCTGAGATAAACCGTAGTTCCCATATAGCTTTGTCTCAATAACAACTTTGATGCTTTTCTGGGTAATTAAGCCGTCCGGTATACTATTTCTTTTTGTGTTCCCTTCTTGCTGGGCAAACTGCATACCCACATCAAAGGTTAGGTTTCCATCACCACTGAGAGCATTTAGGAAATCTTCAAACCTTGCAGGACTATGGTTGTACAGTCGTGAAAAGAGCAACAACGTGTTGTTAGTGACAACGTTTTCTTTCTGGGAGTATCTTTGGAAATAGTGTACTCGGCTCATGGTTAGTCCTCGACCTTAACGCGAACCTTGCCTGTTAGAAGATCTTGCATAAGGGCTTTTTTCATATGGCTAACTTTTTGAAGTTTTTTCTCTTTGTTTTTTATCGCCACATCAACACTCTTTAAAGAATTAACAATTAAACCCTGCTCTTCTTTCGGCGGTAATTTGATTAAGATCTTGCTGCAGTCTGGAACCCTCATATGTGGCACCGTACTACCGCCACTGAAATCTTCAAGCTGCTGCTTTCCATATTCACTCATTAATGAATACGATAAAAAATGTGATGATGTTTTAGTTTGATCTGCGCGGTACATCATTGTCCGTTGACCAAGAAAAATTCCTCGGGAGTCTTCTAAAACCCCACACTCTCCAACAGGTGCTTCACGAGTAAATATCAAATCGCCATTTTCTGGAATTAACCTCCGAGTCCACGCGTTATAAGTTTCTTCCGTAACATAGCGTACGTTCTCAGTATCAACTCGACCATGCCGTACATTAGTTGTACGTATCATCTTGTATGGTGTTTTATAGTCTACTACTGGCGCAGTCTTGTTCACACAATCCACTACATGAGTACAAAGTTCAGATATCTTCCGAACCTCCCACCCTTTCGGAATCCTACCCACAGGCGAGTCTTTAAACTCCGTATGCGGCTTACCATCCACACCGACACCACGGGTTAGAAGCTCTTGCATCATTCCTGTTTTTAGGTCTTTTAACTTGTCGATTTGCGTCTGTGTTTTTTCAATCACATCATCAACAGAGGTAAGGATAGCGGCGATTTTCTTTTGTTCTGATAGCGGCGGTGATAAAAACTCAACACCTGACAACACCTTAAAGGGAATTGAAGCTCTGCGATCTATCGAGCCTTGCCCTAAAGAAGGATAAAGCCGCATGAAGTAATCAGACTTCAATAAGTAAAACAAAAAAACGTTGTCAATCGAGCCTGTTGTCTCAAAAACTGTATACATTGGTGAGACCAAGCCTTTTTCTACTCCTTTCAATAAACCTAAAGAGCCTTCATCAAGATGAATCGTTGCATATGCAAATTGACCTTCGCTAACAACTTTGTAAGTGGTCAAATCTCGACTAAACACCTGTTTTTTGAAGTAGGAGTCAGAACGAACAAATCCGTTATACTTGGTAACCGAAAAAACAGGATAGTTATCATTAGACTTATTTTTTTTCTTAACTTCTTTCAGAACTGTATTTAGCGGATACAGAGCCCACCCATTGGGAACATTCTCATTCATAGCCAAGCTCCTTCAAGTACCCCTGCATCAACCGCTCGGCTTCAGCTACTTGTTGGTTTAGCTCAGACAATGACACTTGATACTTATCCCACCAGCATTCAAGCTGTGTGATAACCTTGGCTTCTACATCACCTGCAACTTCTCGGATCTGTTCTTTGCGTTCGATACTTAGTTTGAAGGCATAGTAATCATCGTTGGTTTTGTCGAGCACTGAGGAGGTATCAAACCCTGTTAGGATTTCCTCTTCAATGTATTCGTTATGCACTTCACGCGCAGGAATACCACCATGAAGAATCGCACGTACATCAAAAATTTCTGCTGGTGGTGAGGTATCCGCATAACGGCGAATGTTGAGGTTAAAGTCGTTCTCGGCAATTTCTGAATAGTTCACCACTTTCGCGTAGCGCTTCACATCAACATAGTTATCGAAAGTTTCAACAATCTTAGTGATATCTTGCGGGCGCAGTTTGTTCTGGTTTTTGCCCTCTTCAAACTCAAGTTCAGAGTTGATAAACAGCACTTTGCCTCTTCGTTCTGTCGCTTTATTCTTGTTGATAATAAGCAGACATGCAGGAATACCCGTACCGTAGAACAACCCCGATGGCAGACCAATCACCGCTTCTAGCAAATCGTCTTCCAAAATACCTTGGCGAATTGCCTTCTCGCTTGACCCTCGGAATAGCACACCATGAGGCATGACCACACCGACCATACCTTCATTATTGGTACTAGCAATCATGTGCTGAACAAAGGCTAAATCCCCTGCGTCTTTTGGCGGCGTACCATAAGGAAAGCGTCCAAAGCCATCGCTATCACACTCGTCTTTGCCCCACTTCTTTAGTGAGAAAGGCGGGTTGGCAATAACACGGTCAAAGGTTAATAGCTCACCGCCTTCGGTATGCTTTGGCTCTCGCAGAGTGTCGCCCTTGCGGATATCGGCACTGTGCACACCATGTAAGAACATATTCATCTTACAGATTGCCCACGTATTCAGGTTCATCTCTTGCCCGAACAGCGACAGATTTGCAGGGTTTTCACCGTGCTCTTTTAGGTAGTTACGAGTCTGAACCAACATACCGCCTGAGCCCGTTGTTGGATCATAGATACGCATACCAGCATGAGGTTTCAGCAGTGCCACCAGCAGTTGTACGACTTCGCTTGGGGTATAGAACTCTCCGCCTTTTTTGCCTGCACTGTCCGCAAACATTTTGATTAGGTATTCGTAAGCCGTACCCAACATATCTGGGCGCTCAAAGTCTTCATTACGCAGGCGGTGCTGGCTAAAGTGAGAGAGCAGATCACGCAACTTAGCATCAGTCAGCTTGTTCTTAATATTGAAGTCGATGGTCACCAACACACCTTCTAGGGATGGATTATGTTCTTCAATCGCTTCTGTCGCTTTGTTGAGGCTTTCACCGATGTTGTGCTTTAAGTCTTTTAGTGCAGACCAACGCGCATTTTCAGGGATGTAGAAGGTACTATCGTACTCATCTTCATCATCTGCTAACTCTTCTGCTTGCGCTTGTGTTTTACCTTTACCTAGGTAGTACTGAATGACTTTCTCTTGCTCTTCTTCAAACGCATCCGACATTCGCTTTAAGAACATCATGCCAAAAATATAGTCTTTAAATTCAGAGGCATCCATGTTGCCACGAAGGATATCAGCGGTTTCCCATAGGAAAGATTCAAGCTGCTGGAGGGTGAGTTTATTGGTCATTTGTTAGTGCTACTTTAAAGTGATTCTGTATGTATCTTAACATTTCAACACCTGTTAGTTCAGGCGAAGATGTGTCTGTTCTAATGTAAAACTTGCTGTTGTCTAAAAACATTGGGGCAGGTGCTGGTAGGCAATCAATACGTACTACTGTTTTTCCGTCAAATGGTACCTCGGTCAATTGGCAGTACTGGGCGTAATCAGCACTAATTCGCGATGCTAGCTGTGCTCCTAATTCTTGAAAATAATTGTCCATCTTCTTAAACCCAAAACGTTTCTGTTCTATGTCTACACCTGTCACCTTTCCTTTATCATTGACACCTATAAGCAGAATCCCACCTTCCGTATTCAAGAACGAAACAATGTCTTTTATGATTTCAGCTTGTACATCACGATTTTTCTCTACTTTCTTCGATTCATCACGAAGCTTGTCTACATTGGCAAAAAATGATTGTTTAAACTCCATTTGGCGAGTCTCACCAAGAGAAATTAAATGCTGTAGATGCTTAACATCACTTAGCGCCGAAAGCCTGAACACCATTTCATCAGTACTATCTTCGATGGATTTATATTTCTTAGGTTCAGTGGTCAACTTCTTAAAGAACTCTTCAATTTGTTCTCGCGCTATTTCTAACTTTGATGCCACCTTTATGACTTCGAGTTGAACATCTGGCTTAGGAATGGGAATGCTTAAGGATCGAATAGAGCTTGCACTAAGTGATTGAATACTCGTTCCTGTAGGAATTTGACTCAACATTTTTCGTCCAAGTTCAGATTCAAAGAATAACTTTGCATATTCAGACAGCAGTTTCTCCTTACAAAACCTAACCTGAATAAATTTTCCTTTAGGGGCATTTGGACCTTTTAAGCTTAACAATATCGCCCCTACCTCAGGCCTAATCCTCTTAAAATAAATCGTATTTGATTCATCTAAGTCATCTACTGCCGAAGCAATACTGACTGACTTCACGAGCTTTTTATTTGAGAGAGGTACACGCTCAAAGCCTTCATGATGGCTCATAAGGGCGTCTATCTCCCGAATTACCGGAGAATTGTTCACATAATGTGTAGTGTTTAAGTTGGAGTTTTTAGACAAAATGTCATCAACTGAAACAACTTTACAAAACGTACCTACCGATTCGAACTTCTCAAATGAGCAAACAATTTTATGGATATCGTCTTCTCGCAAGACATTCATCTGCCTTTTCGAAAAGAAATCTTGCGACGCGTCAACAAACAAAACTTTATGCTTACGTTGACGTTGTTTGTTTTTGTTTATGATCACAATACTGGTAGGAATGCCAGTCCCATAAAAAAGACCGGGAGGTAAACTAACTACCGCCTCTACCAAGTCGTCTCTTAGTATTCCTTCACGTATACTTCTCTCGCCATTTCCTCTGGATAATGCGCCATTGGGCAAAATCATTCCTGCCTGACCATGCTCATTCAGGCTAGAAATCATATGTTGCAAGAAAGCAAGATCTGCGGAGCTTTTGGGCGGAACGCCATAATAAAAGCGGTTATAGCGGTCATACCAGAAAACGTCAATTTCATGAATCTTTACATTATACGGTGGGTTAGCTACGGCTATATCAAACTTCGCTAAACTTCCCTCTGTAACATGCTTCGGTTCTAGTAACGTATCACCTAGCCTTACATCTGCATTTAGTGCACCGTGCAAGAACATGTTCATCTTACAGATAGCCCAAGTATTGCGGTTTATCTCTTGTCCATATAGCGAAAAACTATCTAAATTTACTTCTCGTTCTTTTAGCGAATTACAAGCTTGTATGAGCATCCCCCCTGCACCACAAGTTGGGTCATAAAGGGACATTCCCTTCTCGGGCTTCAGAATTCCGACTAAAAGTCGTACAACCTCATTAGGTGTATAAAACTCACCCGCTTTCTTCCCTGACTCATCTGCAAACTTTTTTATTAACCACTCAAAGGCATATGAAAAGACATCGGGGCTAGTTAAGTAATTGTCACTAAGAGTGAAGTCAGATAGATAATAAATCATCTCCTTCAGAGGGTTATTTCTGGAACTTGTTTCTGGGATAAAATCGATAGCTGTTAGTACCCCTTCAAGCTCCTTAGTACCTCGTTCAATTCCATAACAAATATCGTTGAGCATATGAGCGATTTCCAAATCGCTTTCTAAATTCTCAATTTTTGACCACCTAATGGTTTTAGGTATACGAAATCCGCACTGATCTGCTGCAATTTTTTCTGACAGTTTCTCTGCTTCATCTTCTGAATATCCATCGTTTAACAACAGCTGAATTTGTTGTTCTTCGATCTCCTCGAATGAATCAGACAAGCGCTTGATGAAGACAAGCCTTAGAAACTGATCCTTAACATTTGAGAGATTTGCTCTTCCTCGAAGCAGTGAGGCGGCTTTCCATAGAATTGTATTAAGTTCTTGAAGGTTTAGATTCGAAGACATTTTATAAGTAGCTTTATTCACACGCTTAGATCCTGACATATTACTCGTGAGGATATGCCTTAACAATCATATAAACTAAAAACTGAAGTACTGGGGAGGAAGAAAATCGTACTTTATATAGAGTTGGCCGCCTAGAAGCTACTGTTGATATAACGTGCCAACTTCACAATGACAAAAATTTATTACTACCAAGTAACGAGACATTTTAGTACCAAGATAAGTACCAAGACAAAAACTCAAACTAAACTTAATCAATATAAAACAACACATTAGAATTACAGTTCAGATGCCGCCAGCCCACCAAACGTTTGGAAAGGCGGTAAGTTATTGACTTGCCGCCTTTTTTTGTCTTTATTTTTCGTTCGTGTACCACTTTTACTAAAAGTCGGTACTAAAAATGCGCTACCTAAAGATATCCTCATCTGGTATTTGGCAATTAACTCGCCCTATCGCAGCTTCCATAGCTAAAACAATCCATTCTGCTCATCAATAATTTTGACTTACGTTCTATGAGTAATCATTTACTCATAAATAATCTAACTGCATATTAATGAGTAAAATTTTACTCATTACTTGAAAATAAACGACTTTACGAGTAAAGTTTTACTCATTGATAAGTAGAGGTGTTGTCAATGGAAGAACTAACCGTACAAGCTTTTATCAGAGGTGAATGGATAGATATCGGTATCATCTCATTCCCTAAAAGTAGCCAATATAATTTCCGAGTGACTGAGCTCAACTACATCAGCGACTATGCGCTAGAACATCACGATAAAGATGACTTTCACGCAGTTTCACTAAATCATCCTGTCTCATTCTTTTTTAATGACATGGGTAAACCTGGATGGTTAACGTTTCTAGACGATATTATGCCTAGTGGTGCGAGTAGACGATACTGGGTCAAACACCTAGACATTGACGACCTTAGTTCTGATGAACAAGACTATGTTTTGCTCAAGTTTGGCACAATGTCGCCTATTGGTAACTTAAGAGTAAAAGACTCTCTTCCTGAGCGCTACGAAGTAGCAGACAACCTCTACTTCTCTGTTGATGATGTTAAAAATCGAGCTGGTGATTTCCTCGACTATGCACAGCAAAGAGGGGCCGCTGCAGGTGGTGCAACAGGGGCTGGAGGTGAAGCGCCAAAACTGGTCCTCCGATGCGGTTTCGATCATGGATCGGGCAGCGAAAAAATATGGATTGATCCATACCAAGATGACAATAGCAACCACGACTTACATTACTTAGTAAAGTACCCTAGAGGCTCAAGAAGCACCATCGACTGTAATATTCTAAGAGCTGAGTTCTACTTCTACCACGAGCTAACAGAAATGGGAGTTGAAACAATCTCCACCGACGGCATGCGCTTGGAGGAAGGATTAAACTACCCTTCCTTGTGGCTTCCTCGATTTGATGTTCAAGTTATTGATCAACAAATCGAAAGATTTGGTATGGAGTCTGTGTATTCCATTTTGAACAAAGGCGCCGGAGTCACTCTTGATCACGAAACAACAATCCGAACTCTTATAGAAAAAATGACTGAAAGCAATATGGTTAAACACCAAGGGTATAGGTTTGATACTCAAGCTTTCGTCATTGAATGGGTGAAGAGAGATCTGCTCAACATATTGTTTGGTAATAGTGATAACCATGGCAGAAACACTTCATTCTTAAAAGGTGATGGAGTCATAAAGCTTGCTCCCGTATACGACTTCGCACCAATGAAAGCTGACCCTGAAGGCATTCCAAGAACAACAAAATGGAAAGCCCCACTAGAGGTTGGCGGAACTTACGACTTCGTAGGAATAGCGGACACCTTATCTGATCTCGTGCCAAAAGAAGTGTTATTACAAGAGCTAGAGGTTACAGCAAGTCAATGCATTGACTTAAAGCAGAGACTAGCATTACGAGGAGTGCCAGAACAAATCTTAGAGATGCCAGCCGTTGGACTTAATCATATATCAGAAAAGCTCACTAAATGGGGGCTACTATGAATAAGCTAAGCAATAAAGAGTCCGTACAAGATACAGTTGCTCGTCTAAGAGCAAAACGAAATCAACATCAGCCCAAGACTGGGACGAATGCAACTCATTCGACCAAAGAACGATCGCAACTTAATACTCCGACGAGATCGAAAACCTCAAAAAACGCCAAAGCAGTCAGTGCAGCAGAACGCAAAACAGAGGCAAACAAAATCATCAAACACTTATTGCTTGGAGAGCTAACACAAGGCCAAGCGTTGAAAAGTTTACGCATTAATATACTGGGACTCAAACAGGATGTGTTCGCAAGACTTGTCGATGTCTCAAGAAAAACACTCTCAGATATAGAGAATGATCGGGGCAGCTACAATACAGAGATTCTCAACAAGGTATTCAAACCATTTGGCTTAAAAGTCGGACTGATCCCTACTTCTGTCAGTACGTTAAAATCGTTGATAGATGATAAGCAAGCAGACTAAATTAGGCTTATGATGCTCACTGAGCCTCAACGGCTTGTTGGCTTAGCTTATGCTTCATATGACCGAGTACGTAGCGCAGCGTGCCATAGTCGTATTGTTCATTGAACGCTTCAAACAAAGGCTTTAACTTGTTTTCATTGATGCTGTTAAGCGCAGTCGCTTTCTGTTCAATGTCGCTGAGCGCATCAGGGCTAAGTTCCACTAATTGTTCGAGTTGGCACGCCCCGCTCTCAATGGCGGCGCTGAGGTGACTCTGTATCGTGGTCTCGGCCAGTTGACGGTGGGCAGCGACACTCGCAACCGACGCCATCTGGTGAAAGAGCTCAACCGACTGTTGCTCGGTATCGTTCAAGCGGCGCAGCTCAACGGGTTTGTCTTCCATTACGGCTAACAGCGCTTCACCATATTGACTCACTTTGGTATCACCAAACCCTGAAATATGACGAAGCTGATCCAATGTTTGGGGTCGAGCTTTGGCCATGGCTTTCAAACTGACATCTTGACAGATCACATACGCTGGCACGTTTTGCTCTTTCGCCAAGCGAGCACGTACGGCTTTCAAAGCAAGAAATTGCTCCGTACCTGAAGGAGATAATGAGTCTGCGGCGCTCGATTTCGTCGATTGGTTCGACTTCCCTTTGCGCAATGCGCGCAACTGGACACTCTGCTCGCCTTTTAAGATGGGACGACATTGCGGCGTGAGCACTAAACGGTTGTACTCACCTTCCACCCGTAGGTAATTCATCGCGATGAGTTGACGAAAGACGCCTTTCCATTGATTGGCATTGAGCTCGGTGCCAATCCCAAAGGTAGACACCTTGTCGTGACCGAATCGTTCAATGCGATCGTCGCGCTTGCCTAACAAGACATTGATAAGATATGTGACACCAAAACGCTGCTCACATCGGTATACCGTCGACAACGCCTTTTGAGCCGCCTCTGTGCCATCCCAAGTGGTTGGCGGCGTCAGGCAGTTGTCGCAGTGGCCACACGGCTCCTTCATCTGCTCATCAAAGTAAGCGAGAAGGGTTTGCCGACGGCACGTCACCAACTCACAGTAACCAAGTAGGGCATTCAGTTTTTGAATTTGCACTTGTTTATAGGCGTCACTACCGTCTGAGTTTTCTACCATCTGGCGCTGCATCACCATATCTTGCATCCCGTAGGCCATCCAAGCATTGGCGGGTTCGCCATCTCGGCCCGCGCGCCCCGTCTCTTGATAGTAGGACTCCAAGCTTTTCGGTAAACTCAAGTGAGCGACAAAACGCACGTCGGGTTTATCGATGCCCATACCAAACGCAATGGTCGCGACGATGATCACTCCTTCCTCACGCAGAAAACGTTGTTGATGCTCATTACGCTTTTCAACCGACATTCCGGCATGATACGCCAATGCGGTTCGACCTTTGCTCGCTAACCACTCTGCTGTCTCTTCCACTTTTTTACGCGATAGACAGTAGACGACACCCGCATCGTTCGCGTGATGCGCAGAGATGAATGACCACAAGTCATTCTTTGCATTGCTTGGCTCACTGACGTAGTAGCAAATATTGGGGCGATCAAAACTGTGGACAAACACTTGGGCCGATTGAAGCGCTAGCTGACTGATGATCTCTTGCTGCGTACGCTTATCAGCCGTTGCGGTAAGTGCAATGCGCGGCACGTTCGGAAAGCGTTGATGTAAAACAGAAAGCTGTTGATATTCTGGTCGGAAATCATGTCCCCATTGGCTCACACAGTGTGCTTCATCAATCGCAAAGAGCGATACGCGGCACTCGGAGAGCAAGTCGAGGGTTTGCGGCATCATCAAACGCTCTGGGGCGATGTAGAGAAGCTGAATCTCTTCACGTCGAATCTGATCTTCAACTTCACGCTGTTCATAGCGATCTAATGTGGAGTTGAGGTAGGCAGCGGCCACACCGACTTGCGCTAATGCATCAACCTGATCCTTCATCAAGGCAATCAACGGCGACACAACCACCCCCACGCCTTCTCGCACAATGGCTGGAATTTGGTAGCAGAGCGACTTTCCCCCGCCTGTCGGCATCAAGGTGAGCACATCACCGCCTTCAACCAACGTCTCGATGATCGATTGTTGCTGATGACGAAAATGATCGTAACCAAATACAGAATTGAGTACCTCTAACGGGGTCGGGCGATGCACGGCGAATATCCAAAGTTTGAAAGACAGTACCACTATCCTACCTCAATAGGCGCATCAATTCAGAGGAGATAACTGAGGTGTCTGCGGGCAACATCACCGCTTTCCATACTTACGTGCAGCTGTTTCATTCACTTACTTGACTCAGCAAATATGATCCAGCTCTCCCAATGCAGGTTAATCTTGTCGTACAATATGAAGTGAAACGTGATTTTAAAAAAAACTTTACTCCCTCTTTTATAGTTAGGTTCCCTTGTGACACATCTCGACTGGTTCGTACTTGCGCTCTATTTCGTTTTCTTACTGATCGTGACCAACGCGTTCAAACGCCACGCTTCCAATGCCGATGGCTTTATTAAAGGCAATGGCGCAATGACGTGGTGGATGGCGGGCGCCACCGCCTTCATGACGCAGTTTTCGGCATGGACATTTACTGGCGCGGCAGCTAAAGCGTTTGAAGATGGTCTCAGCATCATGTTTGTCTTTTGGGGCAATGCGTTAGGCTTTTTTGTTTCAGCGCTCTTTTTTGCGTCGCGTTACCGCCGCTTAAGGGTTGCTACGGCGATGGATGTGGTGCGTCTGCGTTTTGACAAGTTGTCTGAGCAAGTCTTCACTTGGTCGAGTTTTCCCATCACACTGATTGGCGCAGCGATTTGGCTTAATGGATTGGGCGCCTTTTTGTCGGCCACCTTTGGCATTAGTATCGACGTCACCATCGTCTCTATTTCTCTGCTGGTCACCTTTATTGCCCTCACCGGAGGGGTTTGGACGGTCTCTGCGACCAATGTGATCCAACTGGTGCTGTTGGTCACTATCACCATGGTCGTTGGGGCCACTGCGGCAAAGCACGTCGTGCGCCTACCGGTTGAATCTTTGTCAAACACCGTCATGGGCGAGAGCATTCACACCTGGCAGATTTTCATTGCTTGGGTGGCCATCATGCTGCTGAAACAAACGCTAACCACGAATAATGCCCTCAGCAGCTATCGCTTTCTCACCACCAGCAATGAGAAAGAAGCATCACGCTCGGCGTTGCTGGCTGGCGCGCTGTTTCTCGTCGCACCGCTGCTTTGGTTTGCCCCTCCTTGGTTTGTTGCTTCACTCAATATTGATTTGGGCTTGAGCTACCCAGAGCTCGGAGGTGGAGCCAACAACGCCGCCTACCTTTACTATATCGAACACTATATGCCACAAGGGCTATTAGGGCTCGTAATGGTGGCGATGTTAGCGGCGACCGTGTCTCCGATGACCACTGCGCTCAATCGCAACGCCGGCATTGTGGTCAGCAATGTCTATCTTTCCCTAATCAATCCGCACGCGAGCAGCGAACAACAGATGCGTCTAGGTAAAATCGCCACGGTCCTAACCGGTCTGATGGCTTGCGGCGTAGCGCTGTTGTTTGCTCGTATCGAAGACTACAGCCTGTTCGACATCATGATGATCTTCTCTGCCTTGCTGCACATGCCGATGTCGATTCCCTCACTATTGGCCATGCTCAACTTACGTACGCCGCCTTGGTCTGGCTGGGCGACGGTTCTGGTCGGCATCCTGGTTTCCGCTTGGATGCATTTTGTGTTCGATGTTCATTGGCTTGAGCCTTTCATCGGCCCGCTCAATCACAGAGAAAGTGTTGATATGATGGTGGTGTGCAGTCTCTTGGCGCATGTTATTGTCACTGGTGGTTTTTTCCTTTCTACCGCTTTGATGACTAAACGCCCCTATTTCAATCACACTGTGAGTGAGCGAATCCACACTCCGATTTCCTCGCAAGAACAAACGCCGATTGATCACGCCAACGGCATTTTTATGGGGAAAGCAATGACGGCGCTGGGCGTCATCGTGGCGCTGTTTGCTGTCACCACCGACAACTTCGCCGATGGCACGATTTTCGTCGCGATTGGCGGTGCGATATTGGCGTGCGGTTTTGCCTTGATGTCGATGTCTCTGCGTTTACGAAAACTTGATTCAGCTTGCGCTGCTGAGTGTTAATTACTGGCGCTCTCCATTTAAGCAATCACGTACTTATCTCACGGTGTAGAGTTCGGCTGCACATTTTTGAGACTGTGGGTTGTGGGTTGTGGGTTGTGGGTTGTGACAAGATTTGATGGAAACCTTACACAGAATCAAGCACTTCGCAAAACGAGGTTCGCCTAGCAATGTAAAAAGGAAAATAAGCATCGCAAATTTGAAAAAGATAGCTAAAATGTGCGTTTGCTTTGATTTGGTCAGAGCAAACATGCCTATGTAACCGTCCGTTTTTCTGAGGAAGTGACATTGAAAACGCTACATCTTTCCGCACAAAACCAAAACGATATCGAACAAGCGAAGTCGCTTCTTGCTTCTGGCGAGTTAGTAGCGATTCCGACCGAAACCGTTTATGGACTCGCGGCAGATGCCACCAACCCAGAGGCGGTAAAGAAGATTTTCTCGGCGAAAGGCAGACCGGCAAACCACCCGTTGATCGTACACATTGGCCAAGTGCAGCAGTTATCCGATTGGGCGACGGAGATCCCAGAGGAAGCGTACACCATTGCGAATGTCTTTTGGCCTGGTCCGGTTACCCTGCTACTAAAGAAATCGCCACAAGCTAATTCGGTCGTCTCGGGCGGTCTAGAGACCATTGGCGTTCGCATGCCAGCACACGACGTGTTTAATCAACTGCTCTCTAGCGGGCTCGCCGTTGCCGCCCCATCCGCTAACCCTTATAAGAAACTGAGTCCAACCTCAGCGTCGCACGTACTCAAATCGCTAGGCGGTCATATCGCTGCGGTGCTTGATGGCGGAGATTGTGCTCATGGCCTTGAGTCAACGATTGTCGATCTCACGCAACGTCCATTTCGAATCCTTCGCGCAGGTCCCATTAGCGCGGCGCAATTGTCACACACATTAGGTGAAGAAGTGTGTTCGCCTCAAGCGCATAATGTCGCCGTCCCGGGTAACGTGACCAGCCATTATCAACCTAACACCTCAGTGAAGTTGGTCGACATTCATCATCTACCGGAAGTAAAGGGAGAGGTGGCTTTGCTACACTACTCACCGTTACCTAGGGATTTGAATGTTCGCGCAATGAAAATGGCGGATAACGTGGCTCAGTACGCACACGATCTGTACCGTGCGCTTGATGATGCTGACCAATGGCACTGCGATGAGATTTGGGTAGAAACGCCACCACGCAGTGACGAGTGGGTCGCGGTGCACGACCGCCTCGGCCGTGCACAATCCAAGCTGTAATTGGGGCAGACTAAGCTAGCGAGTCATTTTTTTTACAAACACCACCACAAACAGAGCCATGGTGAAACTGCCTAAAAAAGCCTCAAGCGCAGCAATAAACCTCGCAACACCAACCGGTGAGATATCACCGTAACCGAGCGTGGTAAAGGTCACCACACTGAAATAGAGCGAGTTAAAAAACTCCAACAGATAAAAACGCCAGCCCGTCACCCCTTCGTAAATCGGATGCGCCCCTGTGGTATCAAGAAAGAAATAGGCCATCGCACACACCATGATCAAAAAGATCGAAAATAGCACCACGCGCACGGGGTCTTCGCCATAGCCACAAAACAGATCGACCGCTTTGGATATACACCGTTTGGTACTGAATTTGGGTAACTGATAACGACGAAAACGCATCTCACGTTTAAAGAAGTCTCCCGCCATCTCAAACAGTCCTTGTTTTTCGCACTGTTTACGAATGTTACGACACACCTCTTCCGCCTCCTGATAGAGACTGGCGGTGAGCGTTCTATTGTGCTTTTTCTTTGCTTGCCTGGCATCGAGTTCTTGTTTTAGGAAGCGTCCCCACTCGACATTTTCTAGCTTGGCACGCCCAAGATCTGCGCCCAATAAATTGCATTTATCCAATTTCGCACAGTGCAGATTGGCGCCGAGCATCTTGGCTTTCATCAAAGAGGAGCCTCGAAGATCTAAGCCAAAAAAATGCGCATCGGTGAGGTCTGCTCGATAAAAATCGGCCTCACGACAAAGATACCCGTCTTTACTGCCTCGATTGACCAAGTCTACATCCGTCAAATCGGTTTTCGCTAACTGAAAGCCATCCAGTGGCTTGCCCTCTGCGGCCCATTGCTCCACTTGCTGTTTGATGTCGTCATTACTTTTATCGATGTTCGGATCATGCCAATAGCACAGTCCTGACTCACCACTAATTTGATCGCAGCACCAACCATCTGGATTACGATAGCTGCATAACTGCTCATTCGAATTCATACATGCCGCTCCCTCACCGTGCCAACAAAAGGCTATCCCGTTGACTTTTTTAAGTGTAGAGCCAATAAGACGCAGCGCCAGATTAATTGGCGATGGTGACCATCACCGTAGTTTACTCACTCACATCGCACTGCGCTCTTAACCACTGTTTGAAGACCCGCGTGTGTGCGTTGTCCACATGGGTCAACACAAAATACCCTGCACCTGCTGGAATGGGCTCATAAGGTGCGACTAACCTTTGCATTGAGATTTCATCGCCCAGCAACGCCATACGGGCCAAGGCGACACCCACGTTCGCCTCTGCTGCCGACATCGCCATATCGGTGCGATTGAAAAAGTGACCACGCTGGCAGTCAAAATCCATCCCTTGCTGCTTGGACCAATAGCGCCACTCATGATCTCGAACGGCTCCTTGCCAAAGCATCGCATCATGCAGCAACGTCACCCGCGACCACGCCTCATTAGACGAGTGCGACGAAAAATGCTGCTGATAGTAATAGGGGCTCATCACAGGGAGCAGTGACTCCGCCATTAACAGTTCAGCGCGATCATCTTTGTAGGGGATCGGACCATAGTCGATCGCAATATCAAAGTCCTTATGCTGGCTATCCACCAATGCGCCCTCGGCAAAGGTGTGAACCTGAATCGTCGGGTGTAATCGATAGAAACTCTCTAAACGAGGGACGAGCCATTTAAACGCGAAAGAGGGGGTTAACTTCAGACGAATCTGCGCTGCTTCGCCGGAGGATCTCACTTGCGCGGTCACTTCTTCAATGGCTAACAGATGCGGCGTCACCCCCTCGATCAGTTTTCTCCCCTGCTCGGTTAAGCGAATCCCGCGCGGATGGCGTTCAAATACACTAAAACCCAAATGTTGTTCAATGGACTTTACCTGCTGACTGATGGCTCCCGGCGTGAGGTTTAGACGACTTGCTGCTTGGCTTATCGTCGGGTACTGCGCGACTTGGCACAGTAAATGAACACCTTGAAATAACATCTGGGTCATGAGCACTGCTTTTAGTTTTTCTAAATGATGTGTTTAATTTTTATCGATTGTTACGCAAATGTAAATCACAGATTCTTAGCCAAAATACCAATGAGGAGAATGATGTGAAGGTTGTGGTGATGGGCAGTGGAGTCATCGGACTCACGAGCGCTTGGATGCTCAATCAAGCAGGATGTGATGTGACGGTTATCGATCGTCAATCTCGCGCAGGCGAAGAAACCAGTTTTGCCAACGCAGGGCAAATCTCTTATGGCTACTCTTCTCCTTGGGCCGCTCCCGGCATTCCGCTCAAGGCGATCAAATGGTTATTCGAGCAACATGCGCCGCTAAAGATCAAACCTATGGTGAGCCGCGAGTTATTCATTTGGATGACGCAAATGCTGCGTAACTGCCAGCTAGAGCGCTATCGAGTGAACAAAGCACGCATGTTGACGATAGCAACTCGCAGCCAGAAGAGCTTAAAAAGGCTCAACCAAACGCACAAGCTCGATTATCAAGGACGCCAGAAAGGCACACTGCAACTGTTTCGTCATACTCAGCAATTGCAAGCGGTAGAAAAGGACATGGCGCTGCTTGCCGAGGCAGGCACTCGCTTTGAACTGCTCGATGCTAATCAGTGCCTTAACCAAGAGCCCGGTTTGGCTCATATGCAGGGTGAGCTGGTCGGCGGCCTCTATTTACCGGACGATGAAACCGGTGACTGCCACCTTTTTTGCCAAGAGCTCCAGCGTCTGTGTGAAGAGGCTGGCGTGCAGTTTCATTTCAATACCCGTATTCAACGTCTAACTGCGTCTCAGCAACGTGTCTGCGCCATTCACACGGATGCCGGTGATTTCACCGCCGATACCTTCGTTGTCGCAATGGGCAGTTACAGCAAGGCATTGTTAGAGCCGCTGGGGCTAACCCTCCCGATATACCCCGTCAAAGGCTATTCGCTTACCTTACCTGTCAGTGATGATCAGTATGCCCCCTCTTCCACCATTATGGACGAGACCTACAAAGTCGCCCTAACGCGCTTTGATGACAGAATCCGCGTGGCGGGTATGGCTGAATTGGCTGGCTTTGACGATAAGCTAACGGCCAAACGCCTGGCGACGCTCAATCATGTCGTCAGCAACCTCTTCCCTCGCGGTGCCTCTTTTGAGCATGCACAATATTGGAGTGGGTTTCGCCCAATGACGCCCGATGGCACGCCGATCATTGGCCCAACACCACTGAGCAACCTCTTCACTAATACAGGTCACGGTACGCTAGGATGGACGATGGCGTGTGGCTCCGCCGAAATATTAACCGATCTTGTCACTGGAGATCGTCATCAATACCCGCAACTGAGCATGAGCCGCTACGGCAAATAGTAGCATTCACTGAATTAACCGACATTATCAGCACATTTAACAAATAGAATTTGCGCTTTTCCATAAAACGCATCGACCACCAGATGCGTTTTACCATTCTCAGTTTTGGCACGAGAAGACTAAACGATGAAGTTTTAACCTACCATTTCTCTTCTGATTGGAATTTTGTGGATGGAGTCACGCCAAACAAGATTAATAGATAAATGATTTAACATTAAGGTTACAAAAAGGTTAATATGCTGTTCGCAATTAAACACAACACCCCTTTAAACGATATGCCGTTTTGTCGCTAAAGGGACTCAATAACTAACAGGGAAATTCATATGCAGTCATTTGTTGATTTTATGAATGGGATTATCTGGAGCCCGGCACTGATTTACTTGTGCTTGGGCGCGGGTTTGTTCTATTCAATCATGACTCGATTTGTACAAGTTCGACACTTCACCGAAATGTGGCGTTTGCTTCTGTCTGGAAAAAGTTCTTCTAAAGGCATCTCTTCATTCCAGGCTCTGGCCGTTTCACTCTCTGGTCGTGTCGGTACAGGTAACATTGCAGGTGTCGCTGCAGCGATCGGTTTTGGCGGCCCAGGTGCTGTCTTCTGGATGTGGACAGTCGCATTTTTTGGCGCGGCAACCGCGTATGCAGAATCGACACTGGCGCAAATCTATAAAGAAGAAGATAACGGCGAATTCCGTGGTGGTCCGGCTTACTACATCGAGAAAGCAATGGGTCAAAAATGGTATGCATGGATTTTTGCAGTCGCGACCATTTTTGCGTGTGGCTTCCTACTTCCTGGTGTGCAATCGAACAGCATCGGTAACGCAGTCGAGGCAGCATTTGGCTCAGGTGACATGATCGAAACGGCCATCGGCACCTTCAGTTTCGCGAAAATCTTCACCGGCACACTGATTTCTATCATTCTTGCGTTCATCATTTTTGGTGGTGTAAAACGCATTGCGAGCTTTACTCAGATTGTCGTGCCTTTCATGGCATTGGCGTACATCGTCACCGCTTTCATCATCATCCTACTGAACATTGGTGAAGTGCCACGCATCTTCGCAATGATCATCGGTGATGCATTCACGCCGATGGCAGGTGTGGGTGCCGCGATTGGCTGGGGTGTTAAACGTGGTGTTTACTCAAACGAAGCGGGTCAAGGTACAGGGCCTCACGCGGCGGCAGCGGCAAGTGTTGAGCACCCAGCGCAGCAGGGCCTAGTGCAATCTTTCTCTATCTACATTGATACTTTGCTTGTTTGTTCAGCCACGGCGTTCATGATCTTGATCACTGGCGCGTATAACGTTCACGGTGCAGAGGGCTTCATCATCCAGAATGTCGCGGCTGATATCGCGGCGAACGGCCCAGTGTTTACTCAAATGGCGATTGAAAGTGCACTGCCAGGCATCGGCAAACCGTTCATCGCTATCGCGCTGTTCTTCTTTGCCTTCACAACGATTCTGGCTTACTACTACATCGCAGAAACCAACGTTGCGTACATTCGTCGCCACTTCAAAGTTGACGGCTTGATGTTCATCCTTAAAGTCGCGTTGATTGCCGTGGTATTCTACGGCACCGTCAAAACCGCAAACCTCGCATGGGCGATGGGTGACGTCGGTGTAGGCTTGATGGCGTGGTTAAACATTGTCGGTATTTTGATCATCTTCTTTATGTCAAAACCTGCCCTAAAGGCACTGAATGACTACGAAGAGCAGCAAAAACAAGGTGTTGAAGAGTACACGTTCAACCCAGTGAAACTTGGCATCAAAGGCGCTGACTACTGGGAAGAAAAATACCGCAGAAAAACAGGACTCGATCCGAAAGCAGAAGCGGAATCAAAAACCAAGAGCGTTGAGCAACCTTCAACCTAATCGATAAATAAAAAGCAGTGGACGACCGTTTCGGTCATCAATAGAGGCAAACCAAGGTTTGCCTCTATTTTTTTGCTTGGCCGCTCATCCAAAGACGAAAAAAAACCAGCCTATCAGGCTGGTTCTTAACATTAGTCGGAAAAATTATTCCCACTCAATCGTCGCTGGCGGCTTACCTGAGATGTCGTAAACCACGCGAGAAATGCCGTCTACTTCGTTGATGATACGGTTAGAGACTTTACCAAGGAAGTCATACGGTAGGTGTGCCCAATGAGCGGTCATAAAGTCAATGGTTTCGACTGCACGCAGTGACACAACCCAGTCGTACTTACGGCCATCACCCATAACGCCTACAGAACGAACCGGTAGGAAGACCGTGAACGCTTGAGAGACTTTGTGGTAAAGGTCAGCAGCATGCAGCTCTTCAATGAAGATCGCATCCGCACGACGCAGTAAATCACAGTACTCTTTCTTGATTTCACCAAGTACGCGCACACCAAGACCCGGTCCTGGGAATGGGTGGCGATATAGCATGTCGTAAGGTAGACCTAATTCTAGACCGATCTTACGTACTTCATCTTTAAACAGCTCACGTAGTGGCTCAACCAAGCCCATCGCCATATCTTCAGGTAGACCACCCACGTTATGGTGAGATTTGATCACGTGTGCTTTGCCCGTCTTTGACGCCGCAGACTCAATCACGTCTGGGTAGATGGTGCCTTGCGCTAACCATTTCGCGTTTTTCAGCTTCTTCGACTCTTCATCAAACACATCAACAAAGACGTGACCGATGGTCTTACGCTTCTCTTCAGGATCCGACTTGCCTTCTAGTGCGGCAAGGAAACGCTCTTCTGCGTCGACTTTGATGATGTTTAGGCCAAATTTATCGCCAAACATATCCATCACTTGTTGACCTTCGTTTAGGCGTAGCAGACCGTTATCAACGAAGACACAAGTTAACTTGTCGCCAATTGCGCGGTGAACCAACATCGCTACAACCGAAGAGTCAACACCGCCGGATAGACCAAGGATAACTTCGTCATCACCCACTTGCTCTTTGATGCGAGCAACCGCATCTTCAATAATGGATTCAGAGGTCCAAAGACGCTCACAGCCACACACGCCAAGCACAAAGTTCTCAAGCATTTGTAGGCCTTGCTTGGTGTGCGTCACTTCAGGGTGGAACTGCACGCCGAAGTATTTTTTCTCTTCATTGGCCATCGCCGCGTAAGGACAGGTGTCCGTTTCGCCCACTTTGACGAAGTCTGCTGGAATCTCAACAACCTTGTCACCGTGACTCATCCAAACATCTTGGGTCAGGTCTAGGTCTTTAAATAGTGAAGATTCGCCTGACACTTTGACTTGCGCATAGCCAAATTCGCGTTCATTGGAACCGGCAACTTTACCACCTAGCTGCTCTGCCATTGTCTGCATGCCGTAGCACACACCGAGCACTGGCACACCAGAGTCAAATACGTATTGAGGAGCACGTGGCGAGTTCTCTTCGGTGACGCTTTCTGGTCCACCAGATAGGATGATACCGTCTGGGTTGAACTCACGAATATCTGATTCTTCAACGTCCCAACTCCACAGTTCACAGTAGACACCGATTTCACGTACACGACGTGCGACAAGTTGGGTGTATTGCGATCCGAAATCGAGGATCAAGATACGTTGGTCATGAATATTTTTGGTCATTTGAGCAGTCTTTTTAAGCTGGGTTAAGAAAACGAGGCGAGTGTACCCGCCTCTCTTCAATGCTTCAAGGAAAAAGCAAACGTTTTCGTCGAGGGATTCTTGTCTAAGAAATTAACCGCGACGGTAGTTTGGTGCTTCCTTAGTAATTTGAACATCGTGGACGTGAGATTCCGCCATACCAGCACCAGAGATACGAACGAACTCAGCTTTGGTACGCATGTCTTCAATCGTCGCGCTGCCCGTTAGGCCCATGCTTGAGCGTAGACCACCCATTTGCTGGTGAACGATCTCTTTTAGGCGGCCTTTGTACGCGATACGCCCTTCGATACCTTCAGGGACAAGCTTGTCTGCGGCATTGTCCGTTTGGAAGTAACGGTCAGAAGAACCTTGAGACATCGCGCCCAATGAACCCATACCACGATACGCTTTGTAAGAACGACCGTTGTAAAGAATCACTTCACCCGGAGCTTCTTCAGTACCCGCAAACATCGAGCCCACCATCACACACGATGCGCCAGCAACGATAGCTTTACAGATGTCGCCTGAGAAACGGATACCGCCGTCAGCGATAACGGGAATACCGTGTTGATTTGCCACTTCCGCCGCATCAGCGATGGCCGTTACCTGAGGAACACCCACGCCCGTTACGATACGAGTAGTACAAATAGAGCCTGGGCCGATACCGACTTTCACTGCGCTAACGCCTGCATCGATAAGGGCTTTCGCACCGGCACCCGTTGCGACGTTACCGCCAATGATATCGAGATTAGGGTATGCCGCGCGAGTTTCACGGATACGGTTAAGAACACCTTCAGAGTGGCCGTGTGAAGAGTCGATCAAAAGCACGTCAACCCCAGCTTCAACCAATGCCGCAACACGCTCTTCGTTGCCCGCTCCAGCACCCACTGCCGCACCAACACGAAGACGACCGCGCTCATCTTTACACGCGTTCGGTTTACGTTCTGCTTTGTGGAAGTCTTTTGCAGTGATCATGCCCGTGAGTTGGAATTCATCGTTAACCACCAACACTTTTTCAACGCGCGCTTCGTGCATCTTCTCTTGCACTTCAGCACGAGTTGCCCCTTCTTTTACTGAAGCAAGGCTCTCTTTTGGCGTCATCACTGAAGAGACTTTCTTTGTGAGGTCCGTAACAAAGCGCACGTCACGACCGGTGATAATACCGACCAGCTCGTTGTTCTCTGTGACGACAGGGAAGCCAGCAAAGCCGTGCTTATCTGTCAGTGCAACCACATCCGCGATGGTCGCTTCAGGGTTAACGGTAACAGGATCAGTGACCACACCCGCTTCAAATTTCTTAACTTTGCGAACTTCTGCCGCTTGCTGCTCAATCGACATATTCTTGTGGATAAAGCCAATGCCACCTTCCTGCGCAAGAGCGATAGCCAGACGGGCTTCCGTCACGGTATCCATAGACGCAGAAATCATCGGAATATTAAGAGTGATATTTTTCGTCAACTGAGTGCGAAGATCAGCTGTGTTTGGGAGAACGGTGGAGTGTGCTGGCACAAGCAGTACGTCGTCGAATGTCAGCGCTTCTTTGGCAATTCTTAGCATTTGCAATATCTCACAATTAGAGGAGTAAAAAGAACAATCCAATCTCATCGTTTCGCATAATGAGGGCAACCTATTCACACTAGAGTGTGCGAGAACAATGTTGCATTTGGATTAGATATTGCGGACGGATTATACGGTCAACGCAAACGCTTGGCTACACATTTTTCTACTTTTTATTTGCAATCATCCCCTTGCTATGTATTATATTTCCGCTAATTTCCATACCCACGTCCATGGGATTAGTTGTGCCTGTATCCACCAATCAAAACATTTTCACTGTCTCTCGCCTCAACGCAGAAGTTCGCCTGCTGCTTGAAAACGAAATGGGTATCGTTTGGTTGGTCGGAGAGATCTCCAACTTCTCTGCCCCGGTGTCTGGTCACTGGTATCTCACCCTTAAAGACTCCCGAGCTCAAGTCAAATGCGCGATGTTTCGCGGCAATAATCGTCGTGTCACGTTCAAACCGGCTAACGGCAATCAAGTATTAGTCAAAGCGCGTCTCTCGTTGTATGAACCTCGCGGCGACTATCAGTTGATCATTGAAAGCATGCAGCCGGAAGGCGATGGCCGACTCCAGCAAGAGTTTGAAGCGCTTAAAATGAAGTTGGCCGCTGAAGGCCTGTTTGCACAGACTAACAAGAAGCCGCTGCCTGAGCATCCGAAACGGGTCGGCATCATTACCTCGAAAACCGGCGCGGCGCTCTACGATATTCTGGATGTACTGAAGCGACGTGACCCTTCACTGCCGGTGATTATTTACCCGACATTAGTACAAGGTGACGATGCCGCGATTCAAATCGCGCAAGCCATTGGTTGTGCCAACAGCCGTAACGAATGTGATGTCTTGATCGTCGGTCGTGGCGGGGGCTCTCTAGAAGATTTATGGTGCTTTAACCACGAGGTCGTAGCTCGAACAATTGCGGCGAGCCAAATCCCGATTATCAGTGCGGTTGGACATGAAGTGGATGTGACCATCGCCGATTTCGTCGCCGATATGCGCGCGCCTACCCCCTCGGCAGCCGCTGAGCTAGTGAGCCGCGATAACAGCCATAAAGAGCAAGCGCTCGCTAGCCGTGAGCATAAACTGCTCAGTGCGTGGCGCCAGAGAGTGTCTGAGCAACAACGCAACCTGACTGGCCTGCTGCATCGTCTCGAACGTCAACATCCCACTCATCAGCTTCAACGTCAGAGCCAGCAGTTAGATGAACTCGAAATTCGCCTCAAGCGAGCGATGGATAATGGATTGCGCAGTGCAGAGCAACGAGTCGAGCGACTGCACTATAAACTCAACCTGCATAGCCCTGCACATAAACTCGCCAATCAACACGCAAGCATGATCCGTTTAGAGCAACAACTGATCGACGCGATGAATAAACGTTTGACCTATCAACGCCATCAACTCGCGTTAGCGGCGGAAACGTTAGATGCGGTCAGCCCACTGGCGACATTAAAACGTGGCTACTCGATCAGCCAAAACGCACAAGGCGATGTAGTGACCTCCACAAAGCAAATGAAATCAGGTGACACCTTAGTCACCCGATTAGCCGATGGCACCCTCTTTTCTACGATTTCTTAGAGTCAATAGGACGGAACTCAAATCGAATCGCTGATTTCGATTTGAGTTCATTGCACTGATTACAAAAATAATTTGCCGCGCCGCACGCTTGCAGCTTCTCTAATTCGCTGTCGCACTGTGGGCACCAACCGATCTTGTTGTAATCATGTTGGCACTGTGTGCAGTGGTAGTGGCCATTCCACTCCAACTCTTGCTGACAACTTGGGCATAGATTGGTGTTCATGATCTGTCTTACCTTTTTAATTTAGCTTAAACTAATATACAAAAATCCCACCTCCAACTCAATATCACACCGACTAGCTTGCTCTCGTCGCTCTATGCTTCTATCAATGATCATAACAAGATCATCGGCAAAAGCCGCTGTGATCAGCGATCTCCCCTTAAAAGAACATTTATATAACCACACACCGAAAGCATAAGTTACATATGCTGCATTTCAATTTTTAAAAGCACAATCAACCAATAAAGATTAAAAACACACACTTAAACCAGACTTAATAAAATGATCACTCATCCAAATACACAGTATGTAACTCGAAAATGAGTGGAAAAGAGGGATAGGCTCTTTGGTAGAGCCCATTGATGACATAAAAAAACGCCTTAGCAAGCTAAGGCGTTTTGACCATCATGTGATTATTCAGATAGGGCTACTTCTTACGGTTCTTCACCATGCCCATTAAGCGTTTGCGTTTACGCTCTTGTGATAGGGTCATCTTGCTCGATTTACCTTCATACGGGTTTTCACTGTTCTGGAAAGTAATTCGAATCGGTGTGCCCATAATCTCAAGCGATTTACGGAAGTAGTTCATCAAGAAGCGCTTGTAAGAGTCTGGAAGCTCATTCACTTGGTTGCCGTGAATCACCACGATCGGTGGGTTGTATCCCCCAGCGTGGGCGTATTTTAGCTTCACACGACGTCCACGTACCAAAGGTGGCTGGTGATCGTCGGTTGCCATCTTCATGATTCGGGTCAGAACAGAGGTACCCACGCGAGTAGTGGCAGACTTGTACGCCTCTTGAACCGATTCAAACAGGTGACCTACACCCGTACCGTGTAACGCCGAAATAAAGTGAATGCGTGCAAAATCAACGAAGCCTAAGCGGCGATCCAGCTCTTTCTTGACGTGCTCTTTCACGTCCATATCAAGGCCATCCCACTTATTGACCGCAATCACGATCGAGCGTCCAGCGTTGAGCGCAAAACCGAGTAGGCTTAAGTCTTGGTCTGATATGTTTTCACGCGCATCAATGACCAGAAGAACCACGTTAGCATCTTCAATCGCTTTCAATGTTTTCACCACCGAGAACTTCTCAACGGTTTCATTGATACGTTTACGACGACGTACACCAGCGGTGTCAATTAGGACATATTCACGGCCATCACGTTCCATCGGAATGTAGATAGAGTCACGAGTGGTACCCGGCATATCGTACACAACCACACGCTCTTCACCCAGAATACGGTTAGTGAGTGTCGACTTGCCAACGTTAGGTCGACCGATGATCGCCAATTTAATCGGCTGATCTTGTAGGCGTTTAAACTCTTGTTCCGCCTCTTCCTCGCTGTATTCCAGTTTTTCTTCTTCATCAATGAAGTCAGTGAGGTCTTCAATTTCGCCGTTGGCTTCTTCAAGCAACTGCTCAGCAAACGGGTTAAGCGCACGGTCAATCAGTGCACCAACACCACGGCCATGAGCGGCAGCGATTTGGTACATGTTGTCCATACCCAGTTGCCAAAACTCAGCGCTGGCCGCTTCGGCATCGATACCGTCGACTTTGTTTACCACCAGCATCGCTGGCTTTTCAATCTTACGTAGATGAAGGGCAATGGCTTCGTCCGCCACAGTCAGACCTGCGCGGCCGTCCACCATGAATAGCACAACATCCGCTTCATCAATCGCGGCGAGTGACTGCTGGGCCATTTTGGTTTCAACGCCCTCTTCCGTGCCGTCGATACCGCCAGTGTCTACGACGATAAATTCATGCTCACCAAGTTTCGCTTGGCCATATTTACGGTCGCGAGTTAAGCCAGGGAAATCCGCCACTAACGCATCACGCGTGCGCGTTAGTCGGTTAAACAACGTCGATTTACCAACGTTTGGACGCCCTACAAGAGCAACAACAGGTACCATAACAACCTCTACAATCTTTTTCTCATATGTAGTTATAGGTAAGGACTGATGACGAGACCAATTTTTACCTATAACTACGTAGCGTTAACAATAAAACGGCTCCCAACTGAGTAACCAGCTAGGAGCCGAATGTGAATTATATCACATGATCATGGGTTGATCGTCTGTTTCTTTACATCGCCATTGCGAGTAACCGTGACAAGTCCACCCGGTACGGCGATAGGTGCGACCGCGAAGCCGCTGTCATCTAATTGCTGCTGAGCAACAAATTCGCCGGTACGTCGATCCATCCAGTGCAAGAAGCCTAGACTATCACCGACGACTACGTAACCATTGAGCATGACTGGCGCCGTTAGCAAACGGTGCTCAAGCTGATCATTGCTCCAAAGCTCAGTACCACTGCGCGCATCAACCGAGACAATGTGGTCTTTATCAGTCACCAAGAATAAACGACTGCCTTCACTCGCCATATCGGTGGATGAAGAGTAGTTACGCTTCCAGCTTGGTGTGCCTGAACGCAGATCAATCGCGGTCAACTGCCCGTTGTAACCGACAATGTATAGCGTGCTGCCCAAAATCAGTGGTGAAGCATCAACATCCACCAAACGATCGATTTCGGTCGCCCCTTGCGGTGTACCAATGGGTTGCTGCCAAATCAATTGACCACGCTCGACAATCGCTGCCGCCAAACGACCGTTCGCCGTTCCCCAGAAAACGCCACCAGACACCGTCACAGGCGCGCTGTTACCACGCAGAGTCAGGTTCGGCACTTCAGTGCTGATGGACCATTTGCTCTCGCCCGATTCTTGATCCAGGGCGATCAGCACACCGTCACTGGTATGAACAATCACTAAGTTACTGTCTACTGCAGGGGCAGCCAGCACTTCACCTTTGACAGCGGTCTGCCAATTGAGCGCACCGGTTTCTTCATCAAGGGCAATCACCTGACCATTTTCACTGCCAATAAACAGCTGACCATAACCGGCGGTAATACCACCAGATAAACGTGCAGAGCCCTCTTTTTCCAGATCCGCTTGCCAAATCGCTTTGCCCGTTTCAGGGTTGAGTGCTTTCACCACACCATCACGACTGGCAACAAACACTTTATCGTAGGCGTATTCGGGTGAAAGTTGCGAGTAGTACATGCCCACACCTTTCCCTGCCGACGCACTCCATGCGCTCTTGGTCGTGAACTCATTGTCCACAACCGGTGTCGGCGCCATGATAATGGTATCTTCCTCTCCAGCACACCCTGCAAGCAAGCCAAGAACCAGCGCCGTAGAGAGTGCTTTATTGAGCATTGTCTTCATGCGCATCCTTACTTAGCGAGATCGTCCAGCTTCATTTGCAGAGCCTGACTTGGCTCGCCAGACTGTTGAGCTTGGGTGTAGGCGGCATATGCCCCTTCTTCATCACCCTTGAGTAAAAGAATATCGCCTTTCAACTCTTCTACACGCCCCATCCAAGTTTCGTCGTTGATGTTAGCCAACTCTGAGATCGCCGCATCAAAGTCTGTTTGCTGAGCTTGAATACGCGCAATTCGGTAGTGAAGGACACTCAACAGCGCTTGGTCTTTAGTGGCCGATTTTGCCCACTCGAGCTGCGCTACTGCTTCATCCAAGTTACCTGCATCAACCTGAGCTTTCGCCAATTGCATCGCCGCCAATACCGCGTATTGCGACTCGCCATTCGCCTCAATAAACCCTTGCACGTTAGCAGTGGCATCTACGCCTTTGACTGCCAACTCTTGAATCACGGTGGTGTAACTCTCAGAGGCTGCTTCCTGGGCTGCTGTGACGGAGTCTTGGTAATAACGCCAACCAAACAGACCACCCAAACCAATGACGGCACCGAAAATGACCGCTTTGCCATTTTCTTTCCACCAATCTTTAATCGCTTCTACTTGTTGTTCTTCAGAATCGTAGAGTTCCACTTCCTGTCCTCTTAAAATCGAAAAAAGTGGCGCATAAAGGTCGCCACTTCCTATTATCGGGTTATACCAACTGCGCTAATTTGCTCGCCACATCGGCATGGCTGATTGTTTCTTGTGTACCACCAATCAGATCTTTCACGACGACCGTGCTGTCTGCGACTTCATTCTCGCCGAGAACCAGCGCCACCGCTGCACCCACTTTGTCCGCACGCTTGAATTGCTTCTTAAAGTTGCCGCCGCCAAA
Source organism: Vibrio sp. R12-SW3-ISO1 (assembly GCF_059834005.1). Taxonomy (NCBI): domain Bacteria; kingdom Pseudomonadati; phylum Pseudomonadota; class Gammaproteobacteria; order Vibrionales; family Vibrionaceae; genus Vibrio; species Vibrio sp. R12-SW3-ISO1. Next base: position 110,520 of record NZ_JCBDGK010000043.1, on the reverse strand, counting down.
GTGATTCATCACTCGCAGGCCTGGTACTTGCTCGCGCAACTGCTCAGCTAATTTCATTCCAGCCATCATGGTGCCTTCACCCGCGGTGACCATGTAAACATCGACGCTGCGACGCACATCGGTCAACTCAAGGGTTTCTAGCATCAGAACCAAACGCTCAAGGCCCATAGCAAAACCAACCGCAGGCGTTGCCTTGCCACCGAGTTGCTCAACCAGGCCGTCGTAGCGACCACCGCCACACACCGTACCTTGCGCACCAAGGCTTTCCGTTATCCACTCAAATACCGTGCGGTTGTAGTAATCCAAACCACGCACCAAACGCTCATTGACTGTGTATTCGATACCTGCTGCGTCGAGAAGTTCACAAAGGCCGGCAAAATGTTGCTTTGAGTCTGCGTCTAAGTAGTCAGACAGACGAGGGGCATCACCGAGTACCGCTTGGATTTCTGGGTTCTTGGTATCCAACACTCGCAGCGGGTTAGTGTGCATACGACGCTTGCAATCGTCGTCCAGAATATCCATGTGCTGAGTAAGAAACTCGATTAACGCTTCGCGGTATTCAGCACGCGCGTCAAGAGAGCCAATCGAGTTCAACTCTAGACGTACATGTTTATCAATACCAAGCTCGCGCCACAGACGCGCCGTCATCATGATCAGCTCTGCGTCGACGTCAGGGCCATCGAGACCAAACACTTCGACACCACATTGGTGGAATTGACGGTAGCGACCTTTCTGCGGACGTTCATGACGGAACATTGGGCCCATGTACCATAGACGCTGCTCTTGATTGTAGAGCAAGCCATTTTCAATTCCGGCGCGAACACAGCCCGCCGTGCCTTCTGGGCGAAGGGTTAAACTGTCACCATTGCGGTCTTCAAAGGTGTACATCTCTTTTTCAACCACGTCGGTGACTTCACCAATCGCGCGGCTAAATAGATGAGTCATCTCAACAATCGGCATGCGCACTTCATTGTAACCGTAAGCGCTGATTACGTTTTTCACTGCGGTTTCAAGTTTTTGCCACAGTGGAGATTGAGTTGGGAGACAATCGTTCATGCCTCGGATTGCTTGAATTGTTTTTGCCACAATAATTACCGTAATCGTTGGTTGAGAGTTATTACTCTTGTACTTTTACATCAATGCGATTTTGCGAATCCATCAACGCGGCTTTAGCGCGGATCTTCGCTTCGAGTTGACTCACGAGATCGTCGTTATCAAATCGCTCTTTTTGACGTTTGCCATCTTCATAGAAGGCACTTTTCTTGTTACTGCCTGCCAAACCCAAATGCGACACTTCCGCCTCACCGGGTCCATTGACCACACAGCCAATAATTGAAACATCCATCGGTGTGATAATGTCTTCAAGACGCTGCTCTAGCGCATTGACCGTACCAATCACATCAAATTCTTGGCGAGAACAACTCGGACACGCAATAAAGTTGATCCCGCGGGAGCGGATGCGCAGCGATTTTAAGATATCAAAACCGACCTTGATCTCTTCAACTGGGTTCGCCGCAAGCGAGATGCGCAGCGTATCGCCAATCCCTTCTGCCAGCAGCATGCCGAGTCCAACCGCAGATTTGACTGAACCCGCACGCGCTCCGCCTGCCTCAGTAATACCTAGGTGTAGTGGCTGATCGATTTTTTTCGCCAACAGTCGGTAGGAATCCACCGCAAGGAAAACATCGGATGCTTTGACACTCACTTTAAACTGATCAAAGTTGAGGCGATCTAAGATATCAACATGACGCATCGCCGATTCCACCAAGGCTTCTGGGGTCGGCTCGCCATATTTCATCTGGATATCTTTTTCCAAAGAACCGCCGTTCACGCCGATACGAATTGGAATGTTTTTATCCCTTGCACAATCGACGACCGCACGAATGCGATCTTCTTTACCGATGTTACCTGGGTTGATACGCAAACAATCGACGCCGTATTCCGCAACCTTGAGTGCGATGCGGTAGTCAAAGTGAATATCCGCCACCAGCGGAATCGACACTTGCTGCTTGATCTGCTTGAAAGCCTCGGCAGCATCCATTGTCGGTACCGAGACGCGGACGATATCCGCACCCACATTTTCAAGGGCACGAATTTGCGCCACGGTGGCGTCAACGTCTGTAGTACGAGTGTTGGTCATCGACTGCACCGCAATCGGCGCACCGTCACCAATAGGTACGTCGCCCACATAGATACGAGTCGAGGGGCGACGTTTGATAGGAGATTCGTGTTGCATAGTAATGTCTAAGGTAAGGTGAATCTTGCTACTTTGCCTGAAGTATACCCAGAAAGGTCGACAGGTTCACTCGCTAATGTCATTGAAACGTTTTCTGGTGCACCTAAAATCACGCTGTAAGGAGACTGACCATCCAACGCAACCGACTCGCCACCTTTTTTGATGCCGGTCACGAGGGTTTTACCACTAGCGTCTTTCACCTGAACCCAGCAATCATCGCTAAAGCTCATCTCTAGACGGTTCGTCACTGCAACCGCCGTATCCGTTATGCTCTCTTGCGGCGCATCAGCTTGTTCTGTTGAGTCTGATGCGGTCACTGTTTCTTCTGGGGACTCTAGCGCACTCTCTTCACGGATGATTTCAGTCTCTGACGACATCTCAGTTTGCGTGTTTTCGATCGTCTCAATACGACTCACATCGGAATCTTCACTAAGGATTGGTTCCATCGTTTCTTGAGTCTCTTGCGAAGGCTCATCTGGCATCGCCTCATCAAGCGAAACAAAGTCCAAGGTATCACTGCTGCTTGAGTCTGCACTCTGCTGCGTGGTTTCCTGCGCCGAAGATTGGCCCAAATCCAACATGTCATCCTGCTGATTTTGCCACCACCATAAGGAAGAGATCCCGGCAATCACGGCAAAAATACCCCACGTCAGAATCATAATGCGGCTGTCGTGCTTCTCTCGCTTGGTTTTACGTGAAAAGCTCTGCATCGATTGCTCTTTATGCTGAGCGGTGCCGCTGTGATCGAGCGCAGCCAATACGACTGACTCTTTTAGCCCCACTGCCTTTGCGTACGAACGAAGGTAACCGCGGGTAAAGGTAGCGACTTGGTCAGACTCGAAGTCATTTTTTTCCAAGTTTTCGATGATGGAGAGGCGAAGACGAAGCCTATCGGCAATCTGCTTTTGCGTTAATCCTAACTGCTCGCGCTTTTGCTTAAGTAGTGTACCCGCTTCAATATGTTCTTGTGGTTGATTGGTTTCTGTCGTTTCGTGTTCGGCAGTCATTATGAATTCATCTCTTTTAAGTGCAGGGCCTCTTCCGCGCGTGCTTTTCGTTATTCATTATTGGTAGCAATGGGGCAGAATTGGCGAAGTATCCGGGCAGCTAACTCATCAAAGAGGCAATATACGCCATCAAAAGTGTGAGGAAGCCACCAAAAGCATTAACTTTCAATTCTAATCTATATCAGAGATGAAACAACATGACAAAAGGTGATAATTCACAGCCAGCTCAAGGTTTTTCCTTAAATTGACATTAAGACGCAACATCTGATTACAAATTGTCGATAAAAAAGCCAGAGCAAAGCTCTGGCCTCCGGATTCATGCAAATTTAAGCATTCAATATGCGGTTAAACGGCTTTCACCTCGATGGTTTCACCTTTGGCCGCTTTTAACATGGCAGTACGTTTGGTGCGGTCAATGACATCGCCGACCAACTGTCCGCACGCCGCATCAATATCATCCCCACGCGTCTTACGCACGGTCACGGTGTGATCGTACTGCATTAAGGTTTTCTGGAAGCGATCAATGCGAGAGTTGCTTGGCTTCTTATAAGGCGAGCCCGGATACGGGTTAAATGGAATCAGGTTGATTTTACATGGTGTATCTTTCATCAGCTCTGCCAATTCACGCGCATGGTCCATATCGTCGTTAACGTGGTCAAGCAGCACGTACTCTACGGTCACCTTGCCACGGTTGGCATTGGAAGAAGCAATGTAACGGCGCACAGACGCAAGAAAATCCTCGATATCCCATCGGTCGTTAATCGGCATGATTTCGCTGCGCAATTTATCGTTCGGCGCGTGCAAAGAGATCGCCAACGCCACATCGATCTTACCTGTCATCTGATCAAGGCCAGAGACGACACCCGAGGTGGAGACAGTAACGCGACGTTTAGACAAACCAAAACCGAGATCATCTAGCATAATCTCTAAGGCTGGAATGAGGTTTTTCATGTTCAACAGAGGTTCACCCATGCCCATCATCACGACGTTGGTAATCGGGCGACGACCGGTCTCTTTTTCTAAGCCGATCTCACGGGCAGCTCTCCATACCTGACCAATGATTTCTGAGACTTTGAGGTTGCGGTTGAACCCTTGTTGAGCCGTCGAGCAGAACTTACATTCCAGTGCACAGCCCACCTGAGAAGAGACACACAAGGTCGCGCGATCGTCTTCAGGAATGTAGACCGTCTCGACATCTTGATCGCCCACCTTCATTGCCCACTTGATGGTGCCATCAGAAGAGTGTTGCGCCTCAGCGACTACCGGCGCTTTGATCTCACAGCGCGCGTGCAGTTTCTCGCGTAACTTTTTGTTAATGTTGGTCATGTTGTCGAAGTCATCGACACCAAAATGGTAGATCCACTTCATAACTTGATCGGCGCGGAATGCTTTTTCACCTAATTCTTCAGCGAAAAATTCACGCAAGCCCTTGCGATCGAAGTCGAGTAGATTGATTTTTTCAGTGCTCATGTAACCTCACAAACGACAGAACATTAATTAAGGGCGCGAATTGTACAGCCTTTATTCAGCGACAACAAGCGTTGTAAAGCCCTGTATTTCCTAAGGCGTTAATTCCACTTTGTTTATTAATTGAACACGCTATTTACGCCGCGGTGATTTGCTTAATTTGCTCCACAATCGCTTTCAGCCCATTGCCGCGCGAAGGACTTAGATGCGCGATAAGTCCAAGCTTTTCAAAGTACTCATCCATATCAAAATTTTGGATTTGCTGCGCTGTTTTGTGGTTGTAAGCCGCCATCACGAGGGCAATTAAACCACGTACAATACGAGCGTCAGAATCGGCACAAAAGGTCCACACGCCGTCGTGCTGCTCACAGACCAACCACACTTGGCTCTCACAGCCTGACACCGTCACTTGTTCACTTTTCAGCGCATCAGGCATCACGGGGAGTTGCTTACCCCACTGGATCACTTGTCGGTAGCGATCTTCCCAGCCTTTTAACCCTGACATAATTCGAATGACGTCGTCCGCCGTTATCGTCTGGCCAAACACTGAGGATGGTGCTTCACTCATTTCATTTCCACTCATTAGCGATATTTCTGAATCAATTTTTCCACAATACGCGAGACCGCCACAAAACCAAAAGTGGCCGTCACCACCGTGGCGGCGCCAAAGCCACTGGCGCAATCCATTCGCTTTGGCCCTTCTGCCGTTGACTTCACCCCACACACGCTGCCATCGGCTTGCGGGTACTTCAACTGCTCAGTGGAAAAGACGCAATCGATGCCAAACTTACGCTGCGGATTTTTGGGGAAATTATGGTGCCGGCGCAAGGTATCTTTGATCTTTTTCGCTAGCGGATCTTGAATGGTCTTGGTTAAGTCCGCGACTTGAATTTGAGTCGGGTCAACCTGGCCACCTGCACCGCCCGTCGTAATCACTTTGATTTTGTTGCTGCGGCAGTAGGCGAGCAACGCAGCTTTTGCTTTAACACTATCAATCGCATCCAACACATAATCAAACTCTTTGCTGAGGTACTCATGCTGATTGTCTGGCGTAATGAAGTCATCAATTAAATTGACTTTGCATTCTGGGTTGATGAGTTTGACTCGCTCTGCCATGACCTCAATTTTGCTCTGCCCAACAGTGCCAGACATCGCATGAATCTGGCGATTAATGTTGGTCACACAGACATCATCCATGTCAATCAAGGTCAACTCACCAATCCCTGTGCGAGCCAACGCCTCTACAGCCCAAGAGCCAACGCCGCCTATTCCGATAACACACACGTGCGCAGCGCGCAGGATCTCCACTTCACTGTGTCCGTAGAGTCGGCGTGTACCGCCAAAACGTTGGTTATAGCTGTCCGAGGCGGGGGTATCAAGTTGGCGCATGGCAAGGCTTCTCCGCTACAAATTTGGTGATGAGTAAATAGAAAGAGTGCGATTTATACGCACTCTTGTTTCAAATGTCTAGAATTGGCCAAGCCAACGCTTGACTAGCTGAAGGGAAAGATCCCCCTAACCAGCGACCACTATTCTCGCTTCTCTGGCGGCATGGCCCAAGGCGCTTCAGTCGCGCTGCCTTCTAATCCGAGTTTCCACACCCGGCCAAAGTGTTTGTAATGGCCCGCCTCAATACCGGCTCTCGGCCCCATGCCGTGGTACAGATCAAGGTGATTCTGTTTCACTGCGCCACCAGTATCAAGTACGATCAACAAGCGAAGTTGATGAGCACCACTCCAACTGCCGTCAGGGTTGAGCAGTGGCACTTCAGCTAAGATAGGCGTACCCATTGGAAAGAGGGTGCGATCCCCTGCCACCGACGCCATCGCCAATAACGGGATACCCGCCGAACCGGTCACCGGCGCATCGGCTCGGGGCTCAAAGAAAACAAACGATGGGTTTTGCTCTAACAGCTCACGTACCGTGGCTTCATCGTTGGCCATCACCCACTCTTTGATCGCTTTCATCGACATGTTTTCGCGAGCCACGAGTCCGCGGTCAATCAGAACTCGACCGATGCTGACGTAAGCTTTGTTGTTTTTACCGCCGTAGGCAAAGTATTCCAGCGTGTCGTCATCTTCAAAATGGACAAAACCGCTGCCCTGAACTTCCATCAAAAAGGGGTCGATAAGATTCGCAGCATACCCAAGTTCGAGCCCTTGTCCTTCCAAGGCGCCCGCATAGATTTGCGCGCGAGTTGGGCAGTCTTGGCTGCACTCAGGTTTGCCATACACTGGATACTTAAAGACATCATTCGGTTGATGACGAAGTTCCATCACTGGTGAAAAATACCCCGTAAACAGCACGTTACCCTGCTTGTCCCCGCCCCCTAATTGCGCTGCATGAATGCCGTATTGGCCAAGCTCTGTCGGCTCTCCACTGAGTAAAACCCACTCGTTGAGCTTGTCATAAAGCGGTTGATAGAGCGAAGCCATACTTGGTGAGTTGATGACCACTTGCTCCGCCTGACGATGAAATTCGCTGAAATCTCGTGGTTTGTCGGACACCACTAAATCGGCTGGATTGAGCACATTGGTCAACTCGCCATCGAGATACTGCTGAGCGCGATCGGTTGGCTGGGCACAGCCAAACAAAACACCGGCCGCAAGCAGAGGTAAGATTTTTTTGAGCACGTTGGTTTTCCCTTATTGTCGTTGGCGTTAAGCATGGCAAAGTGCCTGGCCGATAGCAACGAAAAAGCGTTAGCGAATGTTATGCTGGTATTTGGCGTCAAGACGATAGATAGGTTGATAATGAGGCTGTGAAATCAACTTCATTTCAGAGAACTCTTGATTGAGGATCTGAAAGCGCTTGGTGTCATCACCGAAACGGTATTCAAAGAACTGACCATCAAAGGCAAAATTGGTATCCACGACCCGCCCGTTAATCACGACACCATTTTCATTGAGGATAAAACGATCCGTCGCATACCCCGCGACATTTTGCTCAATCCAAGTACCGTAAAGGAAAGACTTAGGATAAGTGACTTGTAAGTAATATTGATAGAGCTGCGTGCCCAGCAGCGCAACCACTAACGCAAGTCCGACAGCCATCAAAAAGAAGCTGCGCTCTTTCAGTTTGTTTTTTATCGCGCCGTTTGCGTCGATGTTACTCTTCATGAATGGGTTCCAAACTTGCTCTTAATAGTAAGTCTTAGACCAAAATGCGCACTTTGGCGAGTCTAGCCAAGGTCACTGTTTGCTTTCCATCTCAAGAAAATCCGCTCGAGATAAGAAAAGCACTTGCCGAAACAAGAATAAAATTGCAATATTTCCACATACTAATTCACTCGTAACTTTGGACGCTTCTGTGAAAATTCGAAATACCGCCCTTGTGAAAGGGTTCAGACAATCGGCACCTTACGTCAATGCTCACCGCGGTAAAACCATGGTAGTGATGCTCGGAGGCGAGGCCGTCGCAGATGCAAATTTTCCGAATATTATCAGTGATCTTGCTCTTCTTCATAGCCTGGGCGTGAAAATCGTCGTCGTCCATGGAGCAAGGCCACAAATTAACGACATTTTGCAGCACAATCACAGCGAAACCCCCTATCACAAGGGAGTACGAGTGACGCAAGAAACCAATTTGAGCTACGTGATGCAAGCCGCCGGTCAACTGCAACTGGCCATCACGGCGCAGTTTTCCATGAGCATGAGCAACACGCCGATGGCGGGAACACAGCTCAACGTTGTCAGCGGCAACTTTATTATTGCTCAACCGTTGGGCGTCGATGATGGTGTGGACTACTGCCACAGTGGCCGCATTCGCCGTATTGATGTCGAAGGCATCAATCGCATGCTCGACCATGGCTCCATTGTGCTGCTTGGCCCGATCGCCAGTTCAGTGACTGGCGAGTCATTCAACCTACTCTCGGAAGAGTTGGCTACACAAGTCGCCATCAAGCTCAAAGCCGATAAGCTGATCGGTTTTTGTTCTGAGCAAGGGGTCATTGATGCCAATGACAATGTCGTGGCAGAGCTGTTTCCTAAAGATGCCGAGGCCATTTTGTCCTCACTGGAAACGGAAGCCAACCCTAGCAGCGACGACACCTCTGGGACACTGCGTTTTTTGCGTGCCGCCACCAAAGCCTGCCGCGCTGGAGTGCCACGCAGTCATTTGGTCAGTTATAAGGTGGATGGCGCGCTGATTCAGGAACTCTTCTCGCTTGATGGTATCGGTACCCAGATCGTTCATGCCAGCGCTGAGCAAGTGCGAATGGCGGACATCAATGACATCGGTGGCATACTCGAGCTGATTAGGCCGCTGGAAGAGCAAGGCGTACTGGTCAGACGCTCTCGTGAACAACTGGAGCAAGAGATTCATCAGTTCACCATCATAGAAAAAGACGGCTTGATCATCGGCTGTGCGGCGCTTTACCCCTACCCGCAGGAAAAAATGGCCGAGATGGCCTGTGTCGCGATTCATCCAGAATATCGTGATGGTAACCGCGGCCTGCTGTTACTTAACCACATGAAACTGCAATCCAAAGCACAAGGAATTGAGAAGATTTTTGTATTAACCACTCACAGTTTGCACTGGTTTAGGGAGCAAGGTTTCTTCGAAATGGGCGTTGAGTGCCTACCTTCTCAAAAACAGAATTTGTACAACTATCAACGCAAATCAAAGATTTTAAGTATCAAACTTTGATTTTTACTGCCGTTTTTCTCATTAGGAATGAAGGTGAAAACGGCAGTTGCCAAGATTTTCAAAACTAAATTATTAACTATTTTAATAGGTTAACCACTGAGCTATCGATTTTTATCGATAAGCACTTTATTTAATATATTGGATTGGTTAACATTTGCGCTCCCGATTCAGGGGCTCTATGGACTAACCTTCACTTACGACCTGAAAGAACTCGGCGTAAGTCGCACGGATTGCTTGAAGTAGATAAACACGATACTAAGAGCATATAACTTGATGAAAACCATCATCTGTAACTCGATTCAAAGTTTTTGGGATATGGCAGACAACGAACTGTTAGCCGGGCTCGACGTACATTGTGTCTTCCCCGTCACAGAAGGGTTGAAGGCGTTTATCCTCAATTACCAAGAAAAATACGCGATTCGCAGCATCTCATTTACTCAAGCGCTGTAACCGACGGCGCTCGACGCTGCCCAAGCGCAGCCAGCAATCAGGGACGATTGCTCATCCCTTCTCTCACCTTACTCTTTTTCCTTCAAGCGCTGTGTCAAACCACTGGCCCGAACCGTTCGCACTTTTATTCCTCTTGCCATCACCGACTCATCCACATACAGACTTAAACGTGATTTAGCGCGAGTGACGCCAGTATAAATGAGCTCTCGAGTTAAGATAGGGCTAAACTCCGGCGGCAAAATCATCAAGGTATGATCAAATTCACTGCCCTGCGATTTGTGAACCGTCATCGCGTAAGCGGTTTCATGTTCAGGCACACGGCTCGGTAACACCGCCTTTACGCTGCCATCTGGCAGTTCAAAAAAGACTTTCAGCTTGTGCCCTTCTTCGTCAGGATCACGAATGCACAAACCGATGTCACCATTGTAGAGGCCTAACGCGTGATCGTTGCGCGTCACCATCACGGGCCTACCGTGGTACCAAAGCTCATCTTGTACCTGAATCAGCTTGCGCGCAGCCAAAGCGCGCTCAATACGGGCATTGAGCCCTTGCACACCAAAGTCCCCTTCTCGAACGGCGCACAACAAACGACAACGTGCAAATGCCGATAACGCGTTGCGAGCGAGCGTGTTGAGATCTTCCTGCGCCTGATTCGCCTCATTTAACAGCGCAAGGTAGCCGCGATACTCTTCCACCAGAGATTTTATCAGCAGTTGGTAGTGCTCTGTGTCGATAGGGTATTTGGCAATATCCTCAAACCCTTGCCGCCACACTTGCTCAACCTTGCTTACGCCTCCCGAGTTGATGGCTTTGGCCAATTGACCAATCCCCGAACGCGCATCGAATCGATAACTCTTTTGCAGCATGCAGAGACTGTCCGCCATCCCTGATTGGCTGGAGCTTGCTCCATGCGCGAGTGAATCAAACCCTGTCAGTTGGGCGAGTAGTTTGCCCTGCAAGGCGCTATATCCCTCTTGATGGAAAGAGCAGATGTCGCCCAATACCGCGCCCGCTTCCACTGACGAAAGCTGATCTTTATCGCCGAGTAAAATCAGCCGAGCCTGCTTGGGCATTGCATCCACCAGCTTATGCATCATAGAGAGATCGACCATCGACGCCTCATCGACGACCAAAATGTCCAAATGTAGAGGGTTATCGTGATGATGGCGAAACTCGGCGCTATCCGGAATCGCGCCAAGCAAACGGTGAATGGTGCTGGCTTGTGTCGGTATGGCCGCTTTCAACTCTGGACTCACCGCCAATTGCTCCACCGCTTGGCCAATCGATTCAGTCAGGCGCGCGGCGGCCTTTCCTGTCGGCGCCACCAATTTAATGGTTGGCACATGACCATTAATGCGATCTTGTTTTGCTTGCTCAATCAAGGCAGCAAGTAACTTGGTCACGGTGGTCGTTTTGCCTGTACCGGGTCCACCAGAAATCACAGCAAATCGACGAGTGAGCGCCACCGCCGCCGCCACCTTTTGCCAACTGACGCATACCGCTTGGGGGACGAGCTTATCCAAAGCAGACAACTCGGCCACAGTTTTGGCCTGCTGGAGTATTTGGCCTATGGCAACCCAATCGAGCTCATCAGGCGTAACCACATCTAGATGGTCACACACTAATTGCTGAATTATGACGGGGGTTACCGACTGACTTTTTCTAATATTGTCAAAAAGATAGCGATAATTTCGCGCAAATAGATGATCAAGAAGTTCGGTCAACTTCGCTTGCTCATCAGGCTTTAGGATCATAGGTAACCCAAAGCTCAATAAGCGTTCGGATAAGGTCGTTTCATAATGCCAGAAACGGTGCAAGTAGAGTCGCTCACCATCAAACATCAAAGGCAGCGGCTCACCCGCACTCCCCACCCACGGCGAATTCGCTAAATGGGCAGCCCAATCAATTGTATGTAGAATCTGATTGAGATTTAGCGCTGCCTCGCCATACAAACCGAGCTTGTGTGCCAGATCCGCCTTTTGACCATTGGCATCAAAAAGGGGTAAACAGATATTGCCTTTCGCCTGCTCTGCGCTGGTCAACCCAGCGATAAACGCCAGGTGGTCATCGTTAGACTGCTGATGGATAAAACGAGCAAATTGGTAGTCCAACTGGCGAATCACGCCTTTTGCTGCCAAGAGTTGCAGCTGTGAAACAAGTAGCGCCATGTCTAGATCAACTCCCCTTGGCCCGCTGGGTTAAATTTGGTTTCAATCGGCTTACCCTCTATCAATCGATCTAAATCCTCCAACATGGCTAAGCTCGGTTTCGCCGAAAAAATGCCGTGTTCGCTCTGGCCATCCATACCGCGTAAAAAGAGATAATAGACACCGCCAAAATGGTGCTGATAGTCGTAATTCGCTAAGCGGCTGCGCAAAAAACGGTGTAGGGCTAAGGCATAAATCTGATACTGGAGATCGTAGCGATGATCGGCCATCGCTTGGTTAAGCGCCTCACCATGGTAATCACTGACGTCACTGCCAAGGTGATTCGACTTCCAATCCAGTACGTAGTAGCGACCTTGGTGCTCAAACACCAAATCGATGAACCCTTTTAACATGCCGCGCACTGTTTGGAACCCGAGCTCACCGGCGCGCGCGGACAGGGTATCGTGACGCGTGATCACTCGATTCAGGGATGACGCGTCTAAAACGGTAATGGGCAGTAAAAACTCCATCTCCACCAAACGCTGAGATGGCCCTTTTTCATTCAGTCGCAGTGCATCACCATCTAAGGGCGTCGCTAGCACGGTATCGACCAACGATTGCAATACAGGAAGCCAGCTCTCATCCAACTGCTCCGCTTGCAATAGCGATTCGATGATGGCGCGATTGTGATCGCTATGGGCAGACTCGGTAAATTCAACGTCTTCAAATAACGTATGTAAGAAAGTGCCCGGCCTTGCGCCGCGGGGAAAGGTGAAAATCGACTTTTCTGGTTCAGTGAGTGACGCTTCGTCGTGATCCTGCGCCGAGTCCACATCAAGGCGCAGTACATCCTCAAAGCCTTGCGCCGCATGACTAGACGATTGTTTGACGAGACCGGAATAACTGGTGATGCGCCAATAGCGGTCCAGTTGTGTGGTAAATGCTTTGGCGCCAAGTGGCGGCATCTCTGGTGGAGGAATCATCAGCGGCTGAGCGTGCGAATTTGGCAGGTCCGCCACACCAACACAAGCCAACGCCTCACTTTGCCGGCAAAGCGCCTTGGTCAAATCTACGATGCCTCCCTCTTGGCCATCTTGCAGTAGATAACCCATCGCACTTTTGTGTACGCCCGTCGGCTCTTTGGTCGAGCGACCATTGCGCAGTGGCGCGGCGCCGACAAAACAGCCATATACCGCACGCGTCAATGCCACGTAAATCAGACGCAGATCTTCTGCAAGACGCTCGTTATCCGCAAGGGCCAAAGCCGCGCTTTGCCCCGTAATATCAAGCATGGTCACATCTTGCTCGGCATCGTAATACTTCGCCTCACTCGCTTCACGATAGCTCAATGCAAACGGCAGAAAGACTAAGTCGTACTCTAACCCTTTCGATTTGTGAATGGTGACGATCTGCACCAGATTACGCTCCGATTCCAAGCGCTGAATTTGCTCATCACTGCCACCAAGCCCCTGCTCCGCATCGCTGATGGATTGCGCCAACCAACGCAACAAACCATGATCGCTGTCGAGTTCACCACTCATCTGTTGCAATAACTCACCCATGTGCATCAGATCCGTCAAGGTTCGCTCACCGTTTTGCTCTTCTAGCAGGCGCTCTGCAATATGACGCTTGCTGATCACACTGCGCAACATCGGCAATACGCCGCGTTGCTGCCAAAGTTGGCGGTAACCTTTAAACTCATTGATCGCGTTTTCCCACTCGTTTTCATCGTTGTTCAAGCTATCAAGTGTTGCCGCATCAAGGGCAAACAGTTCGCTGGCTAAGCACGCTCTTAACGCTCTGTCGTACTCGGGCGTCAGCACCGCTTGCAGCAGACGCTGCACATCGCTAGCAACAACAGAGCTGAACACACTGTCTCGGTTGGAGAGATAAACACTGGCAATACCTTGTTCGGCCAGCGCTTGTTTGATCATCCGACCTTCATTCCCAGTGCGCACCAACACAGCAATATCACCGGCCTCAATCGCCTGCTCGCCTTTCGCGCCCACCAACATGGCTTCGTTATTAGCCGCAGCCTGAAGAATTGTCTGGATCTGGTTGGCCGTCGCACTCGCCATCGCCTCAAGGTACTCACCTTTGGCCAGCGGCTTCTCTTCGGCTTCTTGTAACCAATACGTCAACGCTGGTTGTCGTGTGCCGCTTAAAGTCCAACCTTTGCGCTCAGAACCCGGAGAGGCGTTGACGGGATAAAAAGGAATATCTTGATCGTAGATAAACGGGCTTTTCGGCACTGAAAACACTTGATTGACCGCTGCCACCATATCGGCGCTTGAGCGCCAGTTCGTGCCTAAAGTGAAATGCGACGTCACTTGTTGGCGCGCTTTAATGTAGGTAAAAATATCCGCGCCACGAAACGCGTAAATCGCCTGTTTCGGATCGCCAATCATAAACAGACCGCACTCAGGACGATCTAGGTAAATACGGCTGAAAATACTGTATTGCAGCGGATCGGTATCTTGGAATTCGTCGATCATTGCAACGGGATAGAGAGTGCGAATGCGCTCACGCAGCAACTCAGTATCATCAAGGTCGATCGCCGCAGAGAGCTGAGTCAACAAGTCATCAAACGAGAGCCACTGCTTCTGAGCTTTGGCCGCTGCCAGCATTGTGCGGCAATGCTCTATCGCATGAGCCAACATCGGCGCTTTCAGATCCACCGGGTGAGCGAGGTGGGCTTCAATACGTGCAAATAACGGGTGCTCAGGCGCTTGGCCTTTCGGTGTTTTTTCAAGCAGTGCGTTTTGCGCAAACTTCTCCAGCGCCGTAGGTATCTCATAGTTTGTCGTTGCCTGGGCTGCCCAGGCAGAAACACTCTCTATCCAGGTCGGTAGCGATTTTTTACTGTAACTGCGCTTATTGACGTCTGACTCGTTGATGATCGCCAGCACCTCGTCTTGATGCGCTCGCCAAAGTGCCTTGAGTTCATCAATTTGAGCCAGATTACGCTCATGCAGATCCGCTAAGCTGCCCTGCATTGCAGGCACGCTTAACGCCAAAGGTGCACCAGTCAAATAGTTCGAAATCGCGGCTAACAGCTCATTCGGCGCCCGCCAAATTCGGCGAATTTCACCTGCCAGTTGCGGGGGTAATGGATAGAAATTACGCCGCCAATAATCTGCGACCACTTGCGCTTTTAGATGGCTTTCATCAGTGACAAGTTCATTGCTAAATCGACTGCCTGACTCAAACGCATTTTGCGTCAGCATCCGCTGGCAGAAACCATGAATCGTGTAGACGGCGGCTTCATCCATCTGCCTTTCCGCTTGCAGCAAAATTTGCGCAGCTTGGGCGTGATCCGTCACCGCTTCCAGCAAAGGCTCGATCACTGGGTCGCTGCTTTGGCCACGAGCAAAAGCAAGGCGCGCGTCATGAATACGCGCTCTGATCCTATCGCGTAGCTCCGCCGTGGCAGCCTCAGTAAAGGTCACCACCAAAATCTGATCCACAGTGAGCGGATGCGCGTGCCGAGTCTGATCGTCGCCATGCCCGAGTAGCAAGCGCAAATAGAGCCCTGCAATGGTAAAGGTTTTTCCTGTTCCAGCTGAGGCTTCAATCAGCCGAGCACCATGCAATGGAAAAGTCATCGTATCGAGTGCGGTCGGTGTGATATCACCACCACTAGAAAGAGTGGAACGAGACGATGCGGTCATAAAATTCTGCCCTTTAACTGTACGAGTTCACACATTGGCTCAATGGCACATTGTATGAATTCATGGATGTTTCACCTATCACGATTCAGCTCGACAATATTAGTGCTAATACTCAATGTGATCCGGTTAATAAAACGCTATTTTATCTGTTAACCCCATAAAAATACGGGGAGTTCTGCGATCTTACTCACAGCAGCCTATAGAGTGAGTCGTTAGTATTCGCAGCACGAGTTGAGGCAGTGTGTCTGCCCATCAACCCAACAAATCATGGTCCCTCTGACCTGTGGCCGTACAGCGAACGCCCTACACTATAATGATTTTCTGGCGGCCACTTTACCTTCTGCTATTTTTACTTTTCATTTTCACTGTCCCTCTACGACACATCGGCAGCATCCTGTACAGCGAGACGAGGTGCTTGAATGACGCGAGCAGCCAATGTACGCACTCGAGCGGCCAGTTCCTCATCCCATTGCGGCCAAATACGACGAATATAACTGTCGTTGCCTTCGCCACTCGACATGTAGCCATCATTGAACGTATCGGCCATTTTTTTCAGCGATTTGTCTTCATCGTCCGCCCACTTACCGCGACTAAAACCCGCTTCTATCGCCGCTAAAGCGGTACGGGGGAAATAAGGTAAAGGTTCACTCATGCCTTGGAAGTAAAGACCCACCAGCTCATTGAGTAGTGCGTACGCTTGCTCACGAGACTCTAGTGCAGGGTAGACCAGATGCTGCGCCCCTTCTTTTTTGTCATAGCCGATCAGGTGAGTGCGCAGCGCACGACCACTGGCGGCCATGGCCAAATGATCAAGCCAAGCGGAGAGATAGTCTTGAGATCGAATCCGCCCAGTACGAAAACGCACAAGCCCAGATTGGTACACTTGAGTCAACCAGCCGACCAGCTGTACGGGTTTGCCATCGCCAAGCACATCCAACGTGAGAGTGACTTCATGATCCTCACAAGGCGCTTGACACAATCCGTGCAAGGTTTTCGCTAACTCTTCACTTTGCACTCGGTTGGTTTCAAACTCAATGTCACCAAAGGCGCCAATAGGCAAACGCCCTTCGGCGCGATGCTTCGCCACACATTGCGCCATCAAGCGACTAGGATCGCGATCAGCTAATGTGTGAGCGGTCAGCAGTGTCGTGAGCAGCTCATCGCGCAACTGATAGCTTTCCAGTCCGCCCAGCACAAAGGGCTCTTCATCGTTCATCACAGGTTGCGGCGGCTCAAACGTCACCTTTAAACGGCGGTTGAAAAAGTACTGAACGGGCAGGCGCCAAAAGCGTTGCAGCTCGACTAAATCCAACTCGAGTGGAAAGTGCGCGCCGAGCAAGTAGTCACTCAACTGACGCTGAAAATCACCACTTTTTTGCCCCTGGCGCAAGGCGGCAGGTAACCACTCTTGAGCGTAACTTGCCCGCTCGCCAAGAAACGCCTCAGCGCTGAACGGCACCATGGGATGAGACGTGCTCAAGTGGTGAACAAGGCGCGAGCCGGACTCATCACAGCCTAAATCTGAATCGCCTTCCAAACAGTAGTTTTGATGGCAGTATTCCATTAACTCAGAGACCAACACCGATGGCATGCGCGGCGTGTTGTCTTGAATTGAGCGCCCGACATAACTGATGTAAAGCGTGTCCTGCGCCGATAACAGCGCCTCTAAGAAAAGGTAGCGGTCGTCATCTCGGCGCGAACGGTCGCCATGCTTAGCGCGACCATTCATCAAATCAAACCCTTCCGGCGGCACAGACCTTGGGTAAACGCCTTCATTCATTCCCAATAGACACACAGTCTTAAATGGAATGGAGCGCATCGGCATGAGGGTACAGAAGTTGACTTGGCCGGCAAGAAAGCGCTGACTTACCCGCGTACCAGAGAGTTTGTCACGCAAATACTGCGTCACAATCGCAGCAGAGAGCGGTGCACTGAACGCGGCATCATTCAGCTGCTCTTTGAGCATCGCCAACGTATCACGAATGGATTTGAGCGCCGCTTCGCCATCCAAATCCACTAAAAAGAAATCATCCAACAGCTGAGTCAGCACTTCGCGCCACTGATCCACACCTTGGCTCTGCGCTAACTTGGCGCGATAAAGCGCAATGGTTTCAATATAGTGAGCCAGTTTGCCCGCCAGTTCGGCGCCAAGGCCTTGAACTTCGTTGAACGGCGCCAGTTCACCTTGTTCGGTGTTCAGCAGCCCTGCCGATGCAGGCATTGCATAGCCCAGCAACATGCGGTTGATACCAAATTGCCATGTATTTTGGCCGGTTTTAGGCAAATCAAATTCTTGCGCGGTGTGGCCGTCGAGCCCCCAGCGAATCCCCGATTGCTCTACCCACTGTTTAGCGCGAATAAACTCGTTATCGTCGAGACCAAATCGCGCCAAGATCGCTGGTGTTTCCAGCAGCTCAAGCAGCTCCGAGGCCAAACAGCGCGATTGCGGCAGCATGGTCAACAATAAGAAAGCATTCAAGATCGGGCTTTCTTGGTTGGCACTGCGATCCGAGATAGAAAAAGGGATGAATCGTTCACCCGGCGCATTGCCAAACACCGCTTGAATGGCCGGACTGTAGGCATTGATGTCCGCCACCATCACAATCACATCACGCGGTTTGAGCGACGGATCCGCTTCAAACATTGCCAACAGTTGATCGTGCAGCACTTCCACTTCTCGCATTGGGCTATGACAAGCATGTAAGGTCAGGGAGCGGTCTTGCAGCGAAACGCGACGTTTATGGTGGCTCGTGTCGAGCAACGTATCATCTTGATGCTCTTCAAGATTGAGGATATCGGCCTGCAATTCGTGCAGCAATGAGTCTCGCTCGATATCCACAAAGGCTTCAATCTCATGGGATTCCAATTGAGAGAGCAGGTACATGTTGTCGCGCCCCAATTTGCCCATTGAGGCCAGCAAGCTGTTCCCCACCACATCGGTGTGCAGCTCATCCATTATATTCTCTTCAAGGCTACCTTTGAGCGGTTCGCTCTCGCCTTGCCACTCTGAGTGATCCTCTTGCCACACCAGATGTTTGCGCCGCTTCGCCGCCAGTTTTGCTAAGAATTTACGGTCACGGACCTCCCCCCAATAGTAGCGACATGGGTTGGTGAACATGAGGTGGACATCAATGTGCTCACCGATCGCTTTAAGCGCATCCATATAGCGAGGCGGCAAAGAAGTGATACCAAACACAAACAAGCGTTTAGGCAGATGGTCAAAACCACCCGTTCGATGTTCAAGCGCTTCGATAAATTCTTGATAAAGGTTGGCACGATGGTAAGGCGATTGCCCTAGTGCTAGCGTCTGATCGTAGAGCGCTTGCCAAAGGATGGGTTGCCAAGGGTGTTCATCGTGTATTTCAGCGACACCTTGCCCCGCCTCCCAACTGGCGATCCACTCAGGTCGATAGACCAGATACCCATCAAAGATGTCGGCAATTTTTTCCGCCAATTGATAGCATTTACTGCTGTCTTGATCGTCAGCCAAGTAACGGCGCAACGGTTCAAATTCGTCCCTTTCTAGCTGAGATGGCAACACTTGCATCAACTTCCATGTCATCGCCTCTTTATTAAACGCACTGCGAGTCGGCACATCGGGTAAGACCTGGGTAAACAAGTTCCAGATAAAGGTCGCGGGAAGAGGAAACTCTATGTTTGCAGCCACACCGAACGCTTTCGCCAGTTCCATTTTCAGCCATTGAGACATGCCGGGGCTCTGAACCAAAATCTGCTCGGCTTCAAACGGGTTCTCAAGCGGCTGATGGCGAATGAGCTCCACCAACAAAGATTTCAACACATCGACTTGATTGGAATGATAGACAGTAAACACAAGGCGCTCACACGATAAGAGGACGATAGGGTGAGATTAGCATAAGTGAGTGAATATAGTGACGTTTACAAGCTGACGAAGTCGGGTTTCATTCGACTTGCACGATAGTCTAATTTCGCCAATGATAGCCATTGGCGCTTCTATTTATCGAATCAATATTATGGCTGTAAACCTCACACTGAAACAACTGAAGGTGTTCCTTGCTGTCACTCGGCATGACACTCTCACCCACGCTGCTGACGCGCTGTATCTCTCCAAAGCGGCGGTTAGCATGACCTTGTCAGAGCTTGAGAAACAGCTCGGACACTCGTTGTTTGATCGTGTGAATAACCGTCTGCTGATCAATCAAGAGGGAATCAAACTACTGCCGATGGCCGATGAACTGTTAGAACGAGCCAGAGATATTGAACACCTGTTTGATGACACTCAAGGGTTAAGCGGCGAACTGAGAATTGGCGCTAGCGATACCATCGGCAATCAAGTAGCACCGTTTCTCCTGCGCTCCTTTCGTGACGCAACGGGCCATGAGCAGCAAAGCTTATTGATCTCCAACTCCGCTTTGATCTGTGAAAAACTGGTCGACTATGAACTGGATATCGCCTTGATAGAGGGTAAAACGCTCCATCCAGCTCTAAACTCGACCCCATTTAGTCGCGACGAGATGTGCGTTATTTGTTCGCCCTCATCACCGCTCGCACGTCACGAACGAGTAGCAATGGATGAGCTGGAACACAGTCGCTGGGTACTGCGCGAGGCGGGGTCTGGCTCTCGCGAGTTCTTTCTACGCGTTATCGCGCCGCGATTAGAACGATGGCAGGAATCATTTGAACTCAATACCACCGAAGCCCTGATCAACAGTGTCGCCGCTGACTTAGGTTTAGGCTGTCTATCACGCTTATCGGCACAACCAGCGATCAATGATGGCCGAGTGATTGAGTTGCCGCTGCCACTCGATATGACACGCCGCTTTTGGTTATTGGTGCACAAAGAAAAGTATCAAAGCCCGCTACTCAAATCCTTTATTGCTTTTTGTCAGCAGTGGAAAAATTAAGCATCTGTCTCTCATAGCGCGCACGCACACCTAGACTTAAGCGGCTCAAACCTGTATAAACAGCCAGTAATAAAACCTATCAATTTAAGTTAGAGGACCAACCATGGCTGTAATCGTCAAGTACGTGGTAGAACGCAACGGAGAAGAGAAAATGACTTTTACCTCTAAAGCGGAAGCGGACGCCTATGACAAAATGCTCGATATGGCGGACGAGCTTTTCGAGCTTCTAGGTAAAAGTGAACTGATGGAAGATGAAGCCAAGCAAGAAGATTTGGCGATGTTCCTAGCGCAAAATAAAGAAGAAGTGCTCTATGCATTAGGGGCAAAGCGCAAGCCCACTCCGAAGAAGAAAAAAGTGGTGGCCGTGGACACGGAAAACACCCCAGAAGAACAAGACGACGCGGCGTAATGCCCTCTCTTTATCGTTACCAAGCCTCTGCGATTGCAGGGGCTTTGTTTTTTATACATCCTCATAAATACCATGCTCACCAACAAAGGCCCCCATAAACAAGGAAAGTATCCTTGCAGCACTTTACCCTAATACCGAACACGTTCTCTCGCTACAATAACGTAAATCCCTTTGGTAACAGAACCTATGACCACACACATTGAAGTCTGTATCGATCACATTGAATCTCTTCATCACGCCCTCAAGGGCGGTGCGACACGAATTGAGTTGTGCAGCGCGTTAGCGCTTGGCGGCCTCACCCCCAGTGCCGGATTGATGCGCCTGGCGGGCCGTTACTGTGCCCTGAGAGATAGTACACAGAGAAAGAATACCCAGAGAGACTTAGATTCAAACGCAAAAGGCATCCCTATTTACGCCATGATTCGCCCTCGCCAAGGCGACTTTATTTTCAGTGAACAGGATTTAGAGTGCATGTTGCACGACATCGACACCGCCGCGCAAAGTGGCCTTCAAGGCGTCGTAATTGGCGCGCTGACTGCCGATGGGAAAGTGGACACCCACATGACCTCACAACTCGTCGAACGCGCGCACGCCCATCAGTTGGGTGTGACCTTCCATCGCGCGTTTGATCAATGCCAAGATCCCGGTGAAGCCTTGGAAACCATCATCTCGTTAGGCTGTGAGCGAGTCTTAACCTCTGGCCTTGCGTTGACAGCCCCTGAAGGTGTTGCGGTGCTAAAACAGTTAGTGACCCAAGCGCGCGAGCGCATTGTGATTATGGCGGGAGCGGGAGTGAATGCCAGCAATGCGCGCGAGCTCATCAACCAGGCCGGCGTGACCGAGCTGCACCTATCAGGAAAAACCCTGCGCCCAAGCTTAATGCGCTCACACTCTCAAGCGGCGATGGGCGAGATTGATGACTATCAGATCCCAGTCACGGATCCAGATGCGATTGCCCAAGTGGTCAAAGCGGTAAAATGTGCCCATTCAAACACTATTGTCCCGAATAAGTGCTAACATATTGATAATAATAAAAGCTTAAAGGGATGCACCATGGCAAAGAACAAGCTTGATAAAGCCTTTTACGAAAGTGAACTGGAACGCTTGCAGATTGAACTGGTCAAGTTGCAAGAGTGGGTAAAGCAAGACGGTCTGAAAGTCGTGGTGATCTTTGAAGGCAGAGACGCGGCTGGAAAAGGGGGCGTGATTAAGCGCATCACCGAAAAACTCAATCCTCGCGTGTGTCGTGTCACAGCGCTCCCTGCCCCAACAGAAAAAGAGAAAACGCAGTGGTATTTTCAACGCTATGTCGCGCATTTACCCAGCGCTGGCGAAATAGTACTGTTTGACCGGAGTTGGTATAACCGGGCTGGTGTTGAAAAAGTGATGGGCTTTTGTAGCGAAGCGCAATACGAAGAGTTTCTCCACTCTTGTCCGGAATTCGAGCGCATGTTGCAGCGCTCAGGCATCATCTTGATTAAGTACTGGTTTTCAGTCTCAGACGAAGAACAAGAGAAGCGCTTTCTTGGTCGTATCAATACCCCCATCAAACGTTGGAAATTCTCGCCTATGGATCTTGAGTCCCGCAACCGCTGGGCGGAATATTCAGAAGCGAAGGATAAGATGTTTGCCTACACAGACACCAAACAATCGCCGTGGTGGGTTGTCCCTTCAGATGATAAAAAACGCGCGCGCCTCAATTGCATCAGCCATCTCTTAAGCCAAATTGACTATCAAGAAATCTCTTATCCAGAGATCGTGTTACCGGACATCAACAAAGAAGGCTATATTCGTAAGCCGATGGACGACCAGACGTTTGTCCCAGAGAAGTATTAACGCTTAGATCCAGAATTCAACGCATCATCAATGCTTTGTTCGCCCAAGTGGCGAACATCTTTGCCTTTGACAAAGTAAATGATGTATTCACAAATGTTTTGGCAGCGGTCACCCACACGTTCAATTGCCCGGGCAGACCACATCACTTGCAGGATGTTGGGGATATTTTTCGGGTCTTCCATCATGTAAGTCATCAACTGACGAATCACGGCTTCGTACTCGGCATCTAACTTATCATCCAGCTTGTACACTTCTGCGGCGGCATCGACATCCATACGAGCGAACGCGTCCAACACTTGATGAAGCATGGTAATCGCTTGGCGACACAAAGGCTCGAGGGAAACTTGAAATTGGCGCTCTTTAGAGGATGGACTCTCAATCGCAACATAAGCCATCTTGGTGGCAACGTCGCCAATACGCTCCAAATCGGTAATGGTTTTGATGATGGCCATAATCAGGCGAAGATCTTTTGCGGTCGGCTGACGCTTGGCGATAATCCGAGTACACGCCTCATCAATCGACACCTCCATCGCGTTCACTTTATGATCGTCACGTACCACTTTTCGTGCCAATTCGATGTCCTCTTTGTGCAGCGCTTGCATAGCAAAAGAGAGTTGCTGCTCAACTAAGCCTCCCATGGTAAGTACGTGGGTACGAATCGACTCTAGTTCGACATTAAACTGACCTGAAATATGACGACCAAAATTCATAAACTGTGTGTGACTCCTCTTTGATTATCCGTAACGTCCGGTGATGTAATCTTCGGTTTGCTTTTTCATCGGTGAGGTAAAGATTGAGTCGGTATCGGAGTACTCAATCAGTTTCCCCATATGAATAAATGCAGTGTGATCGCTCACCCGCGCCGCCTGTTGCATGTTATGCGTGACAATCACCACAGTATATTTGGTTTTGAGGTCATTGATCAGCTCTTCTATCGTCAAAGTGGAGATGGGATCAAGTGCTGATGTCGGTTCATCGAGCAAAAGGACCTCTGGCTCTATGGCAATCGCGCGCGCAATCACCAAACGCTGCTGCTGACCACCCGATAATCCAAACGCATTTTCGTGCAAGCGATCTTTCACTTCGTCCCATAATGCTGCGGCGCGAAGCGAACGTTCAACCGCATCATCAAGAATTCGGCTGTTTTTGACCCCTTGCAGACGCAAGCCATACACCACGTTTTCGTAAATGGATTTGGGAAAAGGATTAGGACGCTGAAACACCATCCCAACTCGGCGGCGCAACGTCGCAACATCGACCCCCGGATGGTAGACGTTTTTTTTATGCAGTTTCACTTTGCCTTCGACGCGGCAGCCTTCGACCAAGTCGTTCATACGATTAATGCAGCGCAGCAAGGTCGACTTTCCGCACCCCGATGGACCGATGAACGCCGTCACCTGACCTTTAGGAATGCGCATTGAAATATCACTTAGCGCTTGCTTGTGACGATAAAACAAGTTGAGGCCATCAATCTCGATCGCCGTTTGTTCATCGCTTAGGTTACGCACATCTAGCGGCGCTCGGTAGCCTAAGGTTTGGTTCACTGAAAACATGCTTAATCTTGTCCAAAGGTTCGATATTTTTCGCGTAAATTATTGCGAATACTGATGGCAGTTAAGTTGAGCCCGATGATGACCGTGACCAATAAAAAAGAAGTGGCGTACACTAAGGGACGCGCGCTTTCGATATTGGTGGTCTGAAAACCGACATCGTAGATATGAAAGCCCAAATGCATAAACTTACGCTCAAGGTGCAAAAAGGGAAACTGGCTGTCAACGGGCAAACTGGAGGCCAACTTCACCGCTCCGACCAACATCAGCGGCGCCACTTCTCCCGCGGCGCGAGCCACGGCGAGAATCAATCCGGTAATAATCGCAGGGCTTGCCATCGGCAGAACAATGCGCCACATGGTCTCAAACTGCGTCGCGCCTAATGCCAAAGAGCCGTGACGCACCGAATTCGGGATGCGGCTTAAGCCCTCTTCAGTGGCCACGATGACCACAGGCAAGGTCAATACTGCCAAGGTGAGCGCTGACCAAAGTAGCCCTGGCGTTCCAAACGTCGGACTGGGCAGTTTTTCAGAATAGAAGAGTGCATCAATCGAGCCACCTAAGGTGTAGACGAAAAAGCCTAACCCAAAGACACCATAAACGATCGAAGGCACCCCAGCCAAGTTGATCACCGCCACACGAATCACTCGAGTAAACGCGTTGTTGTGCGCATACTCATGTAAGTAGACTGCCGCAATCACGCCCAGTGGCATAACAATAATCGACATGATGATCACCAGCAACACGGTACCAAACATAGCCGGAAATACGCCCCCTTCCGAGTTGGACTCTCTGGGATCATCGGTCAGAAACTTCCAAGCTTGCACCGACCACTGGCCAAGTTTTTCGAGCAGAGACATATCATTGGGATACCACACATCTAACATCTCACGCAGTGGAATCGTCACCTGTGTGCCTTGCATATCCACCACAACCAGGCCTTGAAGATCAAGCTCATCACGCCAATCATCAAGCCTTGCTTCCATCGCCATCAACTGCTGACTAAAGCCTTGGGATTGCTGCTGATAACGCAGCAAAAAGGCATCGTCCAAATTTCCGTTGAGTTCTCGCTTTCGATACTCCAAGCGTAGCTTATCTGCCTGCACACTGAGCACTTTGATCTGCTTCTCGACTAGATTCTCTATGTTGCCCCGCACCTCTTCCGCGAACGCCAGTCCACGACCAATCGCCACATCCACCTCTTGGCTCATCTCGCCATCGGCTTGTCGATAAGCGATGGGTCGACCAAAAAAATCACCGCCGCGCGTGCGCTCAATCACCGCCCACCCGGAAGGGGTTGTGCGATCTAACACTTCAGTTTCAAGTACAGACACAAAATCGGCAGAATAGAGATCGCGGTTGGCGACTTTAATACTCAAGCGCTCAACCAACCCTCGCTCTTCCACCTCATCTGACAATTCAATAGCCATCTCTTGTAAATGATTAATGGGCACCGATTCCGTCGCGTAGAGTTGCCCCACCAGCACCTCACCTTGAGAGGTCTGCCATTGATAGAGTGGAGAGGGCCAGAAAAACGAGAGACCTTTCCAACCAATCAGCAGCAATAAGCCCAGTACCGAGAGTAAGCTCACGCTGACCGCACCGCCGGTGAGCCAAATCCAAGGAGAGCCGGATTTCAGCCATTGATAACCCGATTTCATACTAATCATGGCTCACCGCCTGAGCGGTTTTGACTCGCTTACAACGCACGATACTTCTCTCTTAACCTCTGACGCACCCACTCCGCCATCGAGTTCACTGCAAAAGTGAACATCAACAAAATCAACGCAGCTAGGAATAGCAATCGGTAATGGGAACTGCCCACTTCCGACTCTGGCATCTCAACTGCGATCGTTGCGGACAATGTACGCATCCCTTCCAATATGTTCCAATCAAGGATCGGGGTGTTCCCGGTGGCCATCAGCACAATCATCGTCTCACCAACGGCGCGGCCAAGCCCCATCATGACGGCCGAAAAAATACCCGGACTCGCGGTAAGCAATACTACGTGCACTAAGGTTTGCCACTGCGTCGCCCCCAAAGCCAATGACCCGTCCGATAAGTGTTTCGGTACCGAGAAGATGGCGTCTTCTGCAATGGTAAAGATGGTCGGGATCACCGCAAACCCCATCGCAAACCCGACTACTAAGGCATTGCGCTGATCAAAACCAATCCCGTGCTGCGCCAAATACGCACGCACATCGCCATCAAACAACCACTCTTCTAAACCGCTAGTGTGAGAAAGCACCACCACCGTCAGCAAGATGATCACCGGCATAAGAATTACCGCATGCCAGCCATTGGCAAAGTGACGCTTCCACATTTTGGGTAAACTTTGCCACAGCGCCCCGGCCACTACGGTAGACAGCGGCAAAGCAATCAACAGCACCACCACAGACGCGAGATAATTCTCAACAATCGGTGCAAACCACAAGCCCGCCAGAAAGCCGATGATGACCGTCGGTAGCGCCTCCATCAGCTCGATAGAGGGCTTGACGACTCGGCGCATCGCTGGCGTCATAAAATAAGCGGTATAAATGGCGCCCAATACCGCTATCGGTACCGCGAACATCATGGCGAACAATGCCGCTTTGATGGTGCCAAACGCGATCGGCACCAAGCTGAATTTGGCTTCAAACTCATCATTGGCTGAGGTGGTTTGCCAAACAAACTCAGGCTCTGGGTAGCCTTCATACCACACTTTTTGCCACAGAGAGGACAACGAGATTTCGGGGTATGGATTATCGAGATGCGAGACAGACAACTGGTCGCCACTTTGGGTCAACAAATATTGTTCATTGTTGGACATCGCCGCTAAGGTGGGCGCTTTATCAAAGGCTCGGTTAAACAGGACCAACTTTTCACTGGTGGTGTAGTGGCTTTGAACCGTGCCATTGGTATAAAAACTGTAGAACCCTTTGCGATAGGTATCAGGCAGCAGCAGCTGTAACTGCGGCGCGAGTTGAAACTCTCGAATCGGCACCAAGTGGCGCTCACCCTCTTTGAGCACATCAAACCACTGCGACACTTTGCCGTCTTGGTGGCTCACTAACAAAGAGTAAGCGCCCGCTAACAGCTGCACCTCACTCACCGAATGTTTGACGTTGCCTGCACTTAAATCGACCACTTCACGAACCAAGAACCCCTGACGCTGTTTGGTGGCAATGACCAGCTCAGATGCGCTGCGCAAATATAGCGTGTCACCATTGGGGGTAAGCAAAAGCTGATCTAAATCGATAAAAGGCTGTGGAAACTCAAAGTCTTGGCGTTTCCCATTGGAATCTAACCAACGGACACGGATGCGATTGTCGTCATAGTAGCCGACCAAAGTGAAAGTAGCGTGCGTGAAGGCATCGCGGTCTGCAAAAGCAAATGCGCGCAACTGAGCGTCAGTAGCTGACTCACCGAGGAGCAAATCCAGCGGCGGCGTAACCACATCGACACTCGGGGTGAGTACTCGCTCACCATTTGCCAACCTGCTGCTTAATTCAGGGCGAAAGAGCGTCACGTGCCCTGATGGCGTCGCCATCGCATGCCAAGGGTTTACACCAATACCAGAGGCAAACAAGGTGTGCTGCGCCCCCAAGTCATAGTGATAAATCGCGTCGCGGCGCTCATCATTGAGCGCCCAAAACTTGAGTGTACCGAGAGAGGATAAGGTATAAGCGGAGTGGCCATAGTCATCGACACCCAGCGCAACGATAGACTGCTCATCTATCGTTTTAGTCGCCAAATTGGGCGTGATCTTGGCGTCAGAAAACAGAGGCAAGACCATCATGGCCAGATAAACAAAGATCAGCACCAGCGCCGCAAGCACACCGACGCCACCCGCAGAGACAGCCAGTTTTACGATTCTATCTTTAATAAGTCGTTTTCTGTCACGTTCTCGTAACGAAAAATCGCCTTTAACCATCTGTCCCACTTACCTAAATTAACCCATGCGTATAATATTTCTATTAGGTGACAATTATATTACAGCTCACATTAAGCAACTGAAAATAGTGTAATAAAAACCTGCAATAAAAATGTCACACAAAGATCTTAGCTTGGCTACCAGTTTGGTCTTATTAAGTCCTTACTCTATAGCGCCCCATAGAGAAGGCACGTTGCAAAGGTTGGGTTATGAGTGCTGAAAAACTGTATATCGAAAAAGAGCTTAGTTGGCTGTCGTTTAATGAACGCGTCCTCCAAGAAGCAGCAGATAAAGAAGTGCCACTCATCGAAAGAATTCGATTTTTAGGCATATTTTCCAACAACTTGGACGAGTTTTATAAAGTTCGATTTTCCGATGTCAAACGTCGTATCTTGATCAATCAAGAGCGCGGTGGCAGTGACAACCCCAAACACCTGCTGAGTAAAATGCAGAGCAAAGCGCTCAAACTGAATGATAAATTTGATGAGCTCTACTCTGAGCTGATCCGCGAAATGGCGCGTCGGCGGATTTTTTTAGTCAACGAAACTCAGCTCAGTGACGCACAACAAAAGTGGATAAAAAAATATTTTCGCAATGAAGTGGTTCCGCATATCACCCCGCTTTTGATGCGTGACGACATTGATGTGCTGCAATTCCTCAAAGATGAATACGCCTACATCGCTGTCGACTTACGCAAAGGCGAACACAATCAATATGCCTTGATAGAGATCCCCACCGACCACTTGCCTCGCTTTGTGATGGTGCCAGAACAAAAAGGCAAACGGCGCAAAACCATCATTCTTCTCGATAACATCATCCGATACTGTTTGGATGAACTCTTCAGTGGCTTTTTTGAGTATGACGAGCTAAACGGCTACGCGATGAAAATGACGCGTGACGCCGAATACGACCTCAGTCACGAAGTCGAGCACAGCCTTCTTGAGCAAATGTCTGAAGGGGTCAGTCAGCGCTTAACCGCGATGCCGGTTCGCTTTGTCTATGAGCGTGACATGCCCACCGAAATGCTGAGCTTTTTGTGCGATAAGCTGAAAATCTCCAACTACGACAGTTTGATCCCAGGTGGCCGCTACCACAACTTTAAAGACTTTATTGGTTTTCCCAATGTGGGCCGTGACTACCTTGAAAACAAACCCTTACCGCCGATGAAATGCGCCGATTTCGACGGGTATGCCAACGCCTTTGATGCCATCAAAGCGCAAGATATCTTGCTCTATTACCCCTATCACACCTTTGAGCACATCAGCGAAATGGTGAGGCAGGCATCGTTCGACCCGAAAGTACTGAGCATCAAGATCAATATTTATCGCGTTGCCAAAGATTCGCGCCTGATGAACTCGATTATCGATGCGGTGCACAATGGCAAAAGTGTCACAGTGATTGTAGAGCTTCAGGCTCGATTTGATGAAGAAGCCAACATTGAGTGGTCGCGGATTCTGACCGAAGCCGGCGTGCATGTCATTTTTGGCGCGCCCGGATTAAAAATCCACTCTAAATTGCTCTTGATTACACGCCGCGAAGATGACGACATCGTCCGCTATGCGCACATCGGCACCGGTAACTTCCATGAAAAAACCGCCCGTATCTATACGGACTTCTCGCTGCTCACCGCAGACCCTGAGCTCACCAACGAAGTGCGCAATGTGTTTGGCTACATTGAGAACCCGTATCGACCGGTGCGCTTCAATCACTTAATTGTCTCACCACAAAACTCTCGCAAGCAGCTCTATCGCCTCATCGACGCAGAAATTGCCAATGCGAAAGAGGGTAAAAAAGCCGCTATTACGCTGAAAGTCAACAACCTAGTGGATCGCGGACTGGCAAATAAACTCTACGGCGCGAGCAGCGCAGGGGTAGAGATAAAGATGATCATTCGTGGCATGTGTTCTTTGGTGCCGGGTATTGATGGCGTGAGCGACAACATCAAAATCATCAGCATCGTCGACCGATTCTTAGAACACCCGCGCGTTCTCATCACGCACAATGATGGAGACCCCAAAGTGTACATCTCATCAGCAGATTGGATGACACGGAATATCGACTATCGGATCGAAGTCGGTGCTCCAGTGCGTGACGAACGTCTTAAACAGCGCATTATCGATATCATCAACATCCACTTTACCGATACAGTAAAGGCGAGGTGGATAGACAAAGAGATGAGCAATACCTATGTGCCACGCGGAAACCGAAAGAAAATTCGCTCACAGATTGCCATTTACGACTATCTTAAGAATGTAGAAAAACAGACAAAGAAACAGAAAGAGCTTTCAATCACTCATGACCCAAACACCGGAAATTCGTGATGTTGCCGCGATTGACCTTGGCTCAAACAGCTTCCACATGGTGGTCGCCAAAGTTGTAGACCAAGACTTGCAACTGGTAAGTCGACACAAGCAGCGAGTCCGTCTCGCAGCTGGGTTAGATGCACAAAAAAATTTAGATAACGCCGCCATTGATCGTGGCTTAGACTGTTTGACCATCTTCGCTGAGCGACTGCAAGGGTTTGAAGAGAGCAATGTCCGTATCGCCGCGACGCACACTCTTCGTCAGGCTAACAACGCGCATATTTTTTTGCAGCGAGCCCGTGACGTGCTGCCCTTTCCTATCGAGATCATCCCCGGCATTGAAGAAGCACGCCTAATTTATCTGGGGGTTGCCCACACGCAACCAGCCTCTGACTCCAAATTGGTGGTAGACATTGGCGGTGGCAGTACCGAAATGATCATAGGGCAAGGCTTCGAACCGCATTTAGTCAACAGTAAGCAGATGGGGTGCGTCAGCTTTACTAAGCACTATTTCAAAAACAACAGGCTGTCGAAGAAGAACTTTGCCAAAGCGACCTTAGCCGCGGAGCAAAAGTTGGAGTCCATTGCCCATCAATATCGCAAGAAAGGCTGGGAAGTCGCGTTTGGCTCCTCAGGGACCATTAAGGCCATTCGTGATGTACTGGTCGGAATGGGCTTTGAAGATGGCATTATCGACAGCAAACGACTCGACAAGCTCATCGAAAAACTGTGTGAGTGGGAGACGATTGATGACATCAACCTCACCGGCCTCACACCGGAACGTCAGCCTGTGTTTGCGGCGGGTGTGGCGATCCTTGCCGCCATTTTCAAAGATTTCAAAATCAACGAAATGCACTTTTCAGAGGGCGCACTGCGAGAAGGCTTACTCTACGAAATGGAATCGCGCTTTAAGCGCTCCGACATCCGCATGCGCACCACGGAAAACCTTGCCAGTAAACATCTGGTCGATCTAGAGCATGCGGCCAAAGTCAAAGGCCATGCCCGCGAGTTTTTGGATCAAACCCACCAAGAGCTTGGCATTAACAAACACTCTGAGCTCTTTGATTTGCTCGAATGGAGCGCGTTATTGCATGAAGTAGGGCTTAGCATCAGCTTACAAGCCTTCCACCGCCATTCGGCTTACATTCTCAAACATACCTACATGCCCGGCTTTAACCGAGAGCAGCAAACCATTCTCGCCATGTTAGCGCGCTTTCAGCGCAAAGCGTTAAAGCTCAATGAAATGGAAGAGTTTTCGCTGTTTAAGAAAAAGCACGTCATCAGTTTAATTCGCATTCTGCGCCTCGCCATCTTGCTCAACGGTCAGCGCAACGATGACCCACTGCCAGCCCTGACACTGAAAGTCGATGGCGACAGTTGGACCTTGAAGTGTGATGAAGCCCAGTGGTTGGAACACAACAAGCTGCTCCATGCCGATCTGCTTTGCGAGCAAGAATACTGGAACAGTGTCGGCTGGGAACTGACCTTTTAGACTCAGTCTCTCTCATAAAACGAAAAAACGCCGCGTTATAAGTGAACGCGGCGTTTGTTTAACCTTATGATGACGACGTCTTCGTCATTTCAATTACGTAGAGAAAGGCCGACTTTTTCTAATTCCTGCTGCGCGATTTCAGGCGATAGAGGGACATAACCATCTTTGCTCACCAAAGCTTGCCCCTGTTTAGAGTAAATAAAGCGAATGAACTCTCGTTCGATCGGAGGCAGCGGTTTGTCAGGATGCTTGTTGACATACACATACAGGTAGCGCGACAAAGGGTACCGACCAGTCAAAATGTTTTGATAACTCGGCGCGATATAATCTTCACCCTCTTTGGCAATCGGCAGCAGCTTCACACCTGAGACTTGATAGCCTACGCCAGAGTAGCCGATCGTATTGATCGCCGAAGCCACCGATTGAACAACCGATGCCGATCCCGGCTGCTCATTGACGTTATTTTTAAAGTCACCGCCGCATAAGGCGTTGTTTTTAAAATAGCCGTACGTACCGGAGACCGAGTTACGACCAAACATTTGAATCGCACGCTTTGCCCATTGGTAGTCGAGTCCTAGTTGGGTCCAAAACTCGATACTTTCCGTACCGCCACAACGTAAAGTCGCAGAAAAAATACGATCAAGCTGAGAAAAATTGAGCCCTTCAATCGGATTGTCGCGGTGGACAAAAACGCCAATCGCGTCAATGGCGACGCGTAACTCTGTGGGTTTGTAACCATGCTCGCGCTCAAAGGCCTCAATTTCACGGTTGCGCATTTCGCGGCTCATCGGGCCAAATTGCGCCGTTCGCTCAGTTAATGCTGGGGGAGCGGTGGAAGAACCAGACGCCTGGACTTGACCATTAATACTGGGATAAATCAGCGTAAACTCTTCCATCCATAAGGTGGTCATACCGGCAAGCGTATCAGAGCCAACACTGCTCAGGCTTCCGCTAACGCCGCGTACTTTTTGATACTCTTGCAATCCTGTCGCTCGAGCAGGGCCAGTCAATAGCCCCAATACCGCCACACCAATCGTGATGATGATTGGCCACGCTTTTTGGCGCCCCATTACTTCACCACCAAACGTTTTGGCAACAAGAAGGAGAACTTACTGCCCACACCGACTTGCGACTCAATTTCAAGATGTGAATCGTGGTGGGTTAACGCATGTTTAACGATGGCAAGACCGAGTCCACTTCCGCCGGTATCACGCGAGCGTGCCTTATCCACTCGGTAAAAACGCTCGGTTAAACGGTGAATATGCTGTTTCTCGATCCCTTCACCGCTGTCTTCCACTTCAAGCCTCGCCCCTTGTGCCGTTTCATACCAACGCACATTGACCGTTGCACCGGCTGGGGTGTATTTCACGGCGTTATAGACCAGATTAGAAATAGCGCTGCGCAATTGATCTTCGTCACCAAGCACTCGTAACGTGTCATCGACATCAAAGTGGAGCTGATGGTTATGCTCGCCACTGAGGCTCGCCGCTTCTTTCTCAAGCACATCCAGCATCGCGGGGACGTTCACGACATCTTCAAGCTCATGCATGGGCGCCGCTTCGATCTTAGAGAGGGTCAACAACTGATTGACCAAACTGTTCATGCGGTTTAGCTGCTCGGTCATCACGCCGTGTGCCTTACTCCACATCGGGCCGACCACCATGTCTGGGTCTTCCGTCATTTCCAGGTACCCTTGCAGCACGGTCATCGGCGTACGAAGTTCATGAGACACGTTGGCGAAGAAGTTGCGGCGCATCCCCTCAAGCTGCTTGAGCTGAGTGACGTCACGCACCACCATCAAGTGCTCCCCTTCGGTATAAGGCACAATACGTAGTTCGAGCATTCGCTCGACGTTCAACGGTGAACGCATTTCCAGAGGGACAGAGAAATCTTGCTTATTGAGATATTTGATGAAATCAGGGGTACGAATTAGATTCGATATCGGCTGGCCCGAATCATCTGGCCAGCGAAATCCAAGCAGATGCTGGGCGAGCTTGTTGCACCAGACAATGTTGCCTTCACTGCGAAACACCACGACTGCATCGGGTAAGGATTCGGCACCGTTGCGGAAACGGCGGATAAGATTGGTCAGCTCTTTGCGCTTTTTTCGCTGACGCTGCTGCAAGCGGTAAATGCCATTAAATAGCGACTCCCAGTTACCAGACCCCGACGGTGGCGTCAGGCGCTTTTCGTCCCACAGCCAAGCAGATAAACGTATTTGATTGTGCAGATGCCACAGCAACTGAATCGCCGTCGCGGCTAACAACAGCCACGGCAGATAGCCAAATACCCAACCAATGAGTACCCAAGGGGTGTAAAAAAAAGCCAGCTCCCAGGCCAGCTTTTTCCAAGTTAACCGTTCTACCACTTACCTCTCCGTTTTGCTTTTCCTTATGACCTCACACGCTTAATGTGATTATGCTTTGGTGGAGAAGCGATAGCCTGCACCGCGCACTGTTTGGATCAACTTATCGTGCCCGGCGGCTTCGAGTGCTTTGCGTAAACGACGGATATGAACGTCAACCGTACGATCTTCCACGTACACGTTGGTTCCCCAGACGTTATTGAGCAACTGCTCGCGGCTGTAGACACGCTCTTGGTGAGTCATAAAGAAGTGCAACATTTTGAATTCCGTTGGCCCCATATCGACAGGTTCATCGTTCGCTGTCACACGGTGAGAAACGGGATCCAATTTGAGTCCTTGCACATCAATCACATCTTCCAGCGCAGTGGGCGTCACGCGGCGAATTACCGCTTTAAGCCTCGCCACCAGCTCTTTCGGTGAAAATGGCTTGGTGATGTAATCATCCGCGCCGACTTCGAGGCCACGAACCTTGTCTTCTTCTTCACCACGCGCTGTCAGCATCACTACCGGAATGTTGCGTGTCAGCTCTTCACGCTTCATGTGTTTGATGAAATTAATACCGCTGCCGCCAGGGAGCATCCAATCTAGCAAAACTAGATCTGGGAAGGGTTCAGCCAATTTGGTTACTGCAGTATCGTAATCTTCTGCTTCTACTGCTTGGTAACCTTTTTGTTCAAGAACAAAACACAGCATTTCACGAATTGGTGCCTCGTCTTCAACAACCAGAATCCTTCTAGACATAATCATTTAACCTTATGTTCGTTGAGTTTACTCAATGATTAGGGCGGGCAGCCTGCCGCCTCTTGATGCATAGGCATTATTACTAGCAATTATGACACTTTTGTGACCTTTGAAAACAAATTTTCATATAACTTTTATTCTGGATTCATCTTCATATTTTGCATTTCGGCTAGGACAATCTGGTTGAAATTCCTTATTATTGCCGACTTACTTGTAGCATTAGAGAGAACATATGTGGTTTAAAAACTGTCTGGTTTATCGCTTTAACCGCGATATTGAGTTCAATGCAGACCAATTAGAAAAACAGCTCCAAGAGTTTCGTTTTACGCCATGTGGCAGCCAAGACAAGCAAAAATTCGGTTGGGTCACCGCCATGGGGAAACACGGCGACATGATGACGCACGTTTCCGAAAACCGCATTCTTATCTGCGCCAAGAAAGAAGAGAAAATGTTGCCCGCTTCCGTGATCAAAGAGTCACTGAACGCTAAAGTGGATGCCATGGAAGCGCAAGAAGGTCGACCACTGAAAAAGAAAGAAAAAGAGACCTTAAAAGACGACATCGTGATGGACTTGCTACCGCGTGCCTTTAGCCGCAGTAACCACACCTATGTGCTGATTTTGCCGAGCGAAGGCTTTATTTTGGTGGATGCGAGCAGCTACAAAAAAGCCGAAGATGTCTTAGCTCTACTGCGTAAAACCATGGGAAGCTTACCCGTCGTGCCTGCCATCCCGGAAAAACCGCTCGAACTTACAATGACAGAATGGGTAAAGAGCGGCGATCTCCCAGCAGGCCTACAAATGCTTGACGAGGCCGAACTAAAATCGGTACTGGAAGAAGGCGGTATTATCCGTTGTAAAAAGCAAGAGCTCACCAGTGATGAGATTCGCAGCCACATTGAAGCGGATAAGCAAGTCACCAAACTCGCCTTGTGGTGGCAAGAGCGCTTGGAGTTTATTTTGGCCGACGACGGCAGCATCAAACGCCTCAAGTTTTCAGATGAACTGAGAGATCAGAACGAAGATATTCCTCGTGAAGATCAAGCGGCGCGCTTTGATGCCGACTTTTCACTGATGTGCGGCGAAATGAGCACTTTCTTACCGGATCTCTACCGCATGCTCGGTGGACTACCGCACCCGAACGCGTAATCTTCTGCCCCAAAGTCTCTTCAGCGCCTTCGCTTAGAAGGCGTTTCATTAACCTCTCTTATGTTTTCCTAGTCACCACAGCGTATTTGACGTAAAATTTGCGCCCCTGATTCCATATGGTGGAATCGGCCTGACTTGAGATCAGATTGAAGAGAAATGACTATGACCACTGAGAAAGCTTTTGTTCCTGAGCTACTGTCACCCGCAGGCAGCTTGAAAAACATGCGTTATGCCTTTGCCTACGGCGCTGATGCCGTTTACGCGGGCCAACCTCGTTACAGCCTGCGCGTTCGTAACAACGAGTTCAACCACGAAAACCTAAAAATCGGTATCGATGAAGCGCATGCGCTGGGTAAAAAACTCTACGTGGTGTGCAACATCCAGCCGCACAACTCAAAGCTGAAAACCTTTATCCGCGACCTTAAACCTGTGGTCGAAATGGGCCCTGACGCCTTAATCATGTCTGACCCTGGTCTGATTATGATGGTACGTGAAGCCTTCCCTGATATGCCAATTCACTTATCAGTACAAGCGAACGCGGTGAACTGGGCGACGGTAAAATTCTGGGCTGCCAACGGCGTTGAACGCGTGATTGTTTCTCGTGAGCTTTCTCTAGAAGAGATCGAAGAGATCCGTGAACACTGCCCTGAAACAGAGCTCGAAGTCTTTGTTCACGGCGCACTTTGCATGGCGTATTCTGGCCGCTGTCTGCTTTCTGGCTACATCAACAAACGTGATCCGAACCAAGGGACATGTACGAACGCATGTCGTTGGGAATACAAAGTTGAGCAAGGCAAAGAAAATGACACTGGCGACATCGTTGAGAAGTTTGATCCATCACAGGCTCAGCCTGTTGAAGTTCAAGACGAGCGCCCTGAAACCACGATTGGTCGTGGCAAACCAACCGATGAAGTGGTGCTGCTTTCTGAAGCTCACCGTCCAGAAGAAAAGATGGCCGCTTACGAAGATGAGCACGGCACTTACATCATGAACTCGAAAGATCTCCGTGCGGTTCAGCACGTTGAGCGTCTAACGAAGATGGGTGTTCACTCGCTGAAAATCGAAGGCCGTACTAAGTCTTTCTACTACTGTGCACGTACCGCACAAGTCTACCGTAAAGCGATTGATGATGCGGTTGCAGGTCGTCCGTTTGATGAGAGCCTAATGGGCACGCTTGAAAGCCTCGCTCACCGTGGTTACACCGAAGGCTTCCTTCGTCGTCACACTCACGATGCTTACCAAAACTACGACTACGGCTACTCTGTTTCCGATTCTCAGCAGTTTGTCGGTGAGTTCACTGGTAAACGTCGCGGTGACATGGCAGAAGTGGAAGTGAAGAACAAATTCGTTGTGGGTGATAGCCTTGAGCTTATGACACCTAAAGGTAATGTAGTCTTCACGCTTGAAGCGATGGAAAACCGCAAGTCTGAGTCTATCGATGACGCAAAAGGCAATGGCCACTTTGTCTTCATTCCAGTACCACAGGATTTGGATCTGGAATTTGGTCTATTGATGCGTAACCTTAATGCTGGTCAGGATACCCGTAACCCAACAGGTAAATAACCATGGCGTTGCTGATCACGGATAAGTGCATTAACTGCGATATGTGTGACCCTGAGTGCCCTAACGGCGCTATCTCTATGGGTGACAGCATATTCGAGATCGACCCTGATCTCTGTACAGAGTGTAAAGGGCACTACGACAAACCCACTTGTCAGTCTGTCTGTCCGATCACCAAATGCATTATCACGGACCCAAACCATATTGAGACCGAAGAGGAACTGCTCGAAAAGTTCGTCATCATTCAAGGGTTAGCCTAATACCAAAAACGCCGCTCATCGAAGCGGCGTTTTTTATGTTAGTCAGCGTTATTTATAACTGAGCTCTGTGGCTTTGCCTTTAAATATGCGATACACCGCAAAGGTGTAGAGCAATATCATCGGCATCACCACAACCACACCATAGCCGACGATGATCAACGTCGCATCTGAAGAGGCCGCTTGGCGAGCCTCCATAATTCCAGGTACCACTTGAGGAAAGAAACTGTACGCTAGCCCCAAAAAGCTCAGCGCATAAATCACCACAGCACCAATAAAAGGCCAACGCGCGCCCCAATCATCACTGGTCGGAACTCGACGTAAGTATCGGTCAACTAAGTAGATTGTCGTCAAAACCACCAAAGGCACCGGGGCAAGCAGCAGAATTTCCGGAAAGCTGAACCATCGTTGCGCTACCTGTTGGTTGACTAGCGGGTTAACAATGCTGACCGAGATTATCCCTAGCGCAGCAATCCAGCCCGCTCTGCGTGACCAACGCGCAGCTCTGACTTGCAATCTTCCTTCCGTTTTGAGAACCAACCAAGCACCGCCAATGTAGATATAGGCGCACGCAACACAAAGACTACTGAGAAACGCAAACCCGTAAGCTTGTGCCGATGCTTCGAACCCCATGATGTACCTTCCCACCATGTATCCTTGGGTCAGTGCCGCGAGCAATGATCCCAATTTAAAACAATTATCCCACCGCTGCTTATAGTCCGCTTTGGCCTTGGCTCGAAAATCAAACGCGACACCTCGCATGATCAATGCAATCAGCATGAAGGCGGTCGGTAAATAGAGCTCGGTAAAAATCAGACTGTGCGCACTAGGGAAGGCTATCAACAGTATCCCAACCGCCAAGACAAGCCAAGTCTCATTGGCATCCCAGAACGGTCCAATCGACGCAATCATTCTGTCTCGCTGATCTTCATCGTTGCTAGGAAGGAGCATACCTACCCCGAGATCATAGCCATCCAACACTGCATACATAAATACGGTGAAGCCAAGGATCAACAGATAAACTTCTGGTAAATAGTTCAACATTAGCATACCCCTTGTTGTACTGTTGCCGTAACTTTGTGGGCATCAACGTCCTTACGAGCGAGATAAAACAAGGTGTGGATGTACGCCAGAAGAAGAGCAGCATAAACGACAAGATACATCGACAAGGAGATCATCACATTCGATGGTGCCAATGGTGTGACCGCTTCTGCCGTTCTCAGTACACCAGTGACAAGCCAAGGTTGACGTCCTATCTCTGTGACATACCAACCTGCGAGCGTCGCTATCCACCCAGAAAACGTCATGGCGACCACGACATAGAGGTAGGGCCTCGGCAGGTCTCGAGCTCGGAGCAAGCGATAACCACCAAACCAACTTACTGCTAGCATCAATAGTCCGACCCCAACCATGACCCGAAAGCCAAAAAACAGCGGCTTTACTGGTGGGTGATTGGGTGCAAAGTCATTGAGGCCGACAATTTCCCCATCAAGCGAATGAGTGAGAATCAAACTCGCCAAATGTGGGATCCCTAGCGCGAATTCGTTCTGACGCAGCTCTTCATTTGGCCAAGCAAACAGGAGCAGCGGAGCGCCTTGCTCTGTTTCCCATACTCCTTCCATCGCCGCAATCTTCGCCGGTTGATGCTCTAAGGTGTTCAAGCCGTGCAAGTCACCGACAAAAATCTGAACAGGAATGAATAACGCCGCCGCTAACAGTGAAACTCTCAATCCAAGCTTGGCTGCACGATGGCTAGGTTGCTTAATAAGCTGATAGGCACTGATGCCTGCGATCAAAAAGCTTGCGGTCAAACCAGACGCCAATAGGGTATGCGCAAACCGATAAGGCAAAGAGGGGTTGAAGATGACGTCCTTCCAACTGGTGACATGCACCACACCATCGATGACTTCATACCCAGCTGGCGTATGCATCCAACTATTCAGTACCAGAATCCAAAACGCCGACATGGTCGTGCCGACCGCCACCAAGACGGTGGCCAAAGTATGGAACCAGTCGGGCACACGGCCTCTACCAAACAGCATCACGCCAAGAAAGGTCGCCTCCATAAAAAAGGCCGTCATTACTTCGTAGCCCAGCAGAGGACCTGCAACATTACCCACACGCTCCATAAAGCCCGGCCAATTAGTGCCAAACTGAAAACTCATCGTAATGCCTGAGACAACACCGAGTGCGAATGTGAGTGCAAACACCTTGACCCAAAAGTAATAGACATCGAGCCAAACTGGCGCTTGCGTTCGGTTGTAGCGCCATTTGAAAAACACCAACATCCATGCCAGAGCGATGGTGATGGTTGGGAATAAAATATGAAAACTAATATTGGTCGCAAACTGGATTCGCGACAACATGAGGGTATCTAACATCTCACTACCTCAACAGCTAATAACCCAAATTAAATCGAAATTTCTGAAAATTTCTTACGGATATCGGCGGGTATTGGATCGGATACTCATGAATATCGCCCGAGTAGCGCACTTTTTATCTTATTTAGAAGAAAACATGAAAACGAATGACAGGATTCAAGACTGTTCTGCTAGTAATGC
Source organism: Vibrio sp. R12-SW3-ISO1 (assembly GCF_059834005.1). Classification (NCBI taxonomy): domain Bacteria; kingdom Pseudomonadati; phylum Pseudomonadota; class Gammaproteobacteria; order Vibrionales; family Vibrionaceae; genus Vibrio; species Vibrio sp. R12-SW3-ISO1. The sequence goes on along the minus strand of NZ_JCBDGK010000043.1, from coordinate 69,878 downwards.
CAAACATTGGCCGGGTGGTACTTTCGGCGTTTTCTTTTTGTTTGTCGTGCTCGGTGTTGGCGTTTTGATGGCAGGTTTGGGCTGTGGTTTCCAACTGGCAAGCTCTGCGCCGCAACCATCCCCCGCAGGAGGCGCGGCTTGAGGTTGACAGGCATCACTGCCCTTAGGGCAGCGAAGCCGAACATGCATGTGGTAATGATGCCCCCACCAAGGCCTAACTTTGCGAAGCCATGTTCTGTCTTGGCTCTCTTCGCTGCGGCACAAGGTGTCTTTGATAACGGGGTGAACAAAAATTCGAGCGACGTCGTCATCACTGGCTGCAAGCTTGATCAAATCAAAATGACGACGGTCCCAGCTCGCTTTCACTAAGCGGTATTGCTCAAGGTTGACCACGCTCACAGGCTCTGGTTTGGCCAACTGAGGGGAGCTCAATGGCGCATCTGCCAACCTAAGCCAAATGTCGATATCGAGCCCCGTTTGATGACTTGAATGGCCCGACGAAAAGCGACCACCTTGTGGCAGCGAGAGATCGCCAATTAAGAGCGAGGTGTTCAACGTTCGATGCACTTGCTCAGCCAAATGTTCGATGTAGCGAATCGCACTGGGGTGAGCGTAGTATCGAGCGCGCTGGCTGCGCAGCACTTGATACCCTTCCCCTTCAAGCGGTAGCGCCTTGGCCCCGGCTAAGCAGCCATTGGCGTAGCTTCCTATCGCCTGCGGCTGAGATTGAGACGGAGATGAAATGGCCTCCCAAGGCGTGGCACTGACCGATGAGCCAAAGCTCATCATCAAAGCGATAGGTAGAAAGGCGCTAAGTCGCCAAATCGTCCCTGTTTGCATGACTCGTCCCTTCCCTCAATTCACCGTTGCCACTCAGCGTTTAATAATGGTCACCATTATCATAATAGCCGCTGGCTTCAAGCGCCGTGAAAATTACCGCCACATCGACCTCTTCGCCAAGCACGCCGCGAACCTGACGAGTAATGATGCTCGCGACCGCATCTTGGGTCTCTTGGCCGCGATCAAACCACAACACTTCGACAAACGGATACGCTTGGCTGACGTCTCCATCGTAAAAAAACGTGGTATAGATGTATTCAAAGGTGAAATCCTCTTTCGGGCAATCCATGTGCGGTTGCAGCTCATCAAGCAGTGTTGAGGATAAGGTTTGAACCGTTTGCGGCTCCACTGCTCGAAAACGTAGATGAGGCATAGATAAGATCCTATTGTTGAGTTTGCTCCATAATAACAAGATATTGAGCAATGCCCATCGCATTCCTGCATGCGACGACCTCTAACATTATCGTGGCTCGAACGTCACGTGAAGAACCCCATCCTGACTGACGATCACCGCTCGCCAATCTGGATGTTGATAGACCAGGCGCTGGGTCGACAGAGACGAGGCTTGCCCCAGAAGCCGCACTATTTTGGTTTCGACCTCTTGGTTTGACGCAAGCGCGAGTTCTGTCTCGATATTTAAACTCTGATCATCGATGGTGACGTGGTTGAGCACAAAACCATCTTGGCGAAGATGTAACTGCAGCCGACTCCATTGATGGGTTGAAAACGATGACAGTAATGTGATTGAGAACGTTGCGCCGTCTAAGGTGGCTTCAGCGATATAGTGCTCTTTGTGGTAGTCCAGCGCCATCTCACACCAAGTATCGCGCTCACACGCCTGCCAAGTTTCCTGGATCTCTTGGCGTATTGCATCGCCATTCAATATCGGTATCAACAGCGTATTGGCGCAGGCCAGTGGACTCACCAGCATCACTATCAACAATCGAATTCTCATCACTCTTCCTTCGGTGAGTAGGAACAAAAAAGCCGCTGACATCAGCGGCTTTGGAGTATCTCAAATAGAGGTAGCGAGCACGGAGAATGCAAGAGAGCCATTAAGGCATCTCATCAAACTCAGCGCCCTCTTTTTCAACTTGAGGTGGCATCAGGTGCTCTCGGGTGATACCCAGCTTCAATGCCAGCGCAGAAGCGACATAGATAGAAGAGTAGGTACCCACTGTGATACCAAGCAATAGCGCAGTGGCAAAACCGTGAATCATCGCACCACCTTGGGTGAACAAGGCGATCACCACAAACAAGGTCGTGCCCGAAGTGATCAAGGTACGGCTCAGTGTTTGGGTAATGGAGTTGTTCATGACCTCAGCCGATTCGCCTTTACGCATCTTGCGGAAGTTTTCACGGATACGGTCAAAGACAACAATCGTATCGTTGAGCGAGTAGCCGACCACCGTTAGCAAGGCTGCGACAATGGTAAGATCCACTTCAATTTGCATCAAAGAGAAGATGCCCAAGGTGATGATAACGTCGTGCGCCAAGGCAAGTACCGCTCCCGCCGCCAAACGCCACTCAAAGCGCACCGAGACGTAAATCAAGATACAGATCAGCGACACCAAGATCGCCAGACCGCCCGCTTCTGTCAGCTCATCACCCACGTTCGGGCCGACAAACTCGATACGGCGCATCTCTACGTTTTCACCCGTGCCCTCTTTAATGGCACTGATGATTTGGTTGCCTAAGGTTTCGCCTGAAGCGTCATCACGAGGACGCAAACGCACCATGACATCTCGGGCACTACCAAAGTTTTGCACCGTAGCGTCACCGAAGCCTTTGGCATCAAGCGCACCACGAATCTCTTCAAGGTTTGCCGGTTGCTCAAAACCCACTTCAATCAGCGTACCGCCAGTGAAGTCTAAGCCCCAATTCAACCATTTAGTTGATAGCGTGAAGAGCGCCGCAGCGATCATTACAATAGACAGCGCAAATGCTGCCTTTGACCAACGCATAAAGTCGATCGTTTTCTCTGCTTTTAGAATCTGAAACATACGTATTCCTAGCCCTAGATCGACAGTTTATTAATGCGCTTACCGCCGTACAGTAGGTTAACCACACAACGGGTACCGACGATAGCAGTAAACATGGAGGTCAAAATACCGATAGACAGCGTGACCGCAAAACCTTTGATGGCACCAGTACCGACGGCAAACAAGATAATCGCGGTGATCAACGTCGTGATGTTTGCATCCGCAATAGTACTGAACGCGTTGGCGTAACCTTGGTGAATCGCTTGTTGTGGATTGCGTCCATCACGCAGCTCTTCTCGGATACGCTCAAAAATCAGCACGTTGGCATCCACTGCCATACCGACCGTCAAGACAATACCGGCAATCCCTGGCAGCGTCATGGTTGCCCCTGGAATCATCGACATTACCCCGATGATCAACACCAAGTTCGCCATCAGCGCCATGTTGGCAATCAAGCCAAACTTACGGTAGTAAAGCAAGGTAAACAGCATGACTGCAACCATACCCCAAATACACGCTTGGACACCCATATCGATGTTCTGCTGTCCCATTGATGGACCAATGGTACGCTCTTCGACAATCGAGATTGGCGCAATCAGAGCGCCCGCACGGAGTAGCAACGCAAGGTTGTGCGCTTCGGCGGCTGAATCGATACCAGTGATACGGAAGTTACGTCCAAGTGCCGATTGAATGGTCGCTTGGTTGATCACTTCTTCATGCTTAGACAGAATCACTTTGCCTTCAGGAGTGCGTTTACCGCTGTCTTTGTACTCTGCAAATACCGTTGCCATCAGCTTACCGATATTTTGACGCGAGAACGCCGACATCTTGTTCCCACCTTCACTATCGAGTGAGATGTTCACCTGTGGGCGACCGTACTCATCCACGCTGGAGCTCGCATCCGTGATGCTTGAACCACCAAGAATGACACGCTTTTTCAGCACGACAGGACGACCATCGCGATCTTGCTTGATTTCACTGCCCGCTGGCGCGCGGCCACTGGCAGCGGCCGCAAGGTCAGCGCTCGCATCCACTTCACGGAACTCAAGCGTCGCCGTCGCACCGAGAATTTCTTTCGCGCGAGCGGTGTCTTGTACGCCCGGAAGCTCGACCACAATGCGGCTTGCACCTTGACGCTGAACCAATGGCTCCGCAACACCCAGTTCGTTCACACGGTTGCGCAAAATCGTAATGTTCTGCTCGACCGCGTAATTACGAATTTCGGTGAGGCGTTGCTCGGTAAAGGTTGCTTTGAGTGCAAAGCGGCTCTCGCTGCCTGACTCCACAAACAACATGTCAGGGTGTAGACCTTCGAGAACGCGTTTCGCTTGCGCTAGCTGCTCGCCATCACGAAGCAGTACTTCGACCGCATCTTTGCCCAGTGGGCGAATGGCGCGGTAACGAATTTTCTCTTCGCGAAGCTCACTACGAAACGCTTCTTCTTGCTGGCCGACGAGTTTTTCCATCGCCGCGTCCATATCCACTTCCATCAGGAAGTGAACACCACCACGCAAATCTAGACCTAACTTCATTGGCGCAGCGCCAATCGCTTCTAGCCAGTCCGGTGTGGATGGTGCAAGGTTAAGCGCGACAATAGTATCGTTACCGAGCGCTTCGCTGATGACGTCGCGCGCACTGATTTGCGTATCGGTACTCGTAAAGCGTACAAGGATGGATCCATTTTCTAGAGCAATGGATTTATGAGATAAGCCCTCTTTTTCAAGAGCTTGAGTGACAGAGTCCAGCGTTGACAGATCAACAGAGGCGCCGCGCGCCCCTGTCACTTGAATTGCCGGATCTTCACCGTATAAATTCGGAAGTGCGTACAACGCAGCGATAGCGATGGTTAGCACCACCATCAAATACTTCCATAACGGATAGCGGTTAAGCACAGCGAGGATCCTCTAGCTGTTTATAGAGATTTCAGCGTACCTTTTGGTAGCACTGCAGTCACGAAGTCTTTCTTGATCACAACTTCGTTGTTCGCGTTAAGTTCGATTGAGATGTAATCGTTGTCTTCTGCAATCTTAGTGATCTTACCCACTAGACCACCGCTCGTCAGCACTTCGTCACCTTTGCCCATAGAAGCCATTAGGTTCTTGTGCTCTTTCACACGCTTGGACTGTGGACGGTAGATCATGAAGTAAAAGATAACCGCGAACATACCTAGCATGATCAACATTTCGAAACCGCCACCTGCTGGTGCGCCTTCAGCGGCTGCGTGAGCTTGAGAAATAAACATTAAAATAATCCTCTATTTATATTTTATTGATATCCAAATTGGGCTTTAGCCAAACACTTTCAAGGGTCAGATTAAACAATAGAGATCACCCTCTCAAAAATGCACGCTGTTTGCCTATTTTATTAGCAAAAGCCTCTGACCATAGGTCAAAGGCTTTCAATCGTTATGCTTTCGTCAGTGGCGGCACTTCGCGGTCACGACGTGCATAGAACTCTTCCACAAACGCGTCAAAGCGGTCTTCATCGATCGCCTTACGGATGCTTGCCATCAAGCGTTGGTAGTAGCGCAAATTGTGAATCGTGTTCAAACGCGCGCCCAAAATCTCATTGCAGCGCTCTAGGTGATGCAAATAGGACTTCGAGTAGTTTTGGCAAGTGTAACAGTCACAGTGTGGATCCAATGGCGTCGTATCCGTTTTGTGTTTTGCATTACGGATCTTGATCACACCGCCAGTGACAAACAGGTGGCCATTACGAGCGTTGCGCGTTGGCATCACACAGTCAAACATGTCAATACCACGGCGAACACCTTCTACCAAATCTTCCGGTTTGCCAACCCCCATTAAGTAACGAGGTTTGTCTTCAGGCAGTTGCGGACAGGTGTGCTCAAGAATGCGGTGCATGTCTTCTTTTGGCTCACCTACGGCCAAACCGCCCACAGCGTAACCATCAAAGCCAATGTCTGTCAGACCTTTCACTGACACATCACGCAAGTCTTCGTACACGCCGCCCTGAACAATACCAAAGAGGCTGTTCGGGTTTTCAAGCTTATCAAAATGATCGCGTGAACGCTGCGCCCAACGCAGTGACATTTCCATCGATTTCTTCGCTTCATCGTGTGTCGCTGGGTATGGCGTACACTCGTCAAAGATCATCACAATATCGGAGCCCAGATCGTATTGAATTTCCATCGACTTCTCTGCGTCCATGAAAATTTTGTCACCGTTCACCGGGTTACGAAAGTGAACCCCCTCTTCGGTGATCTTACGAATATCACCAAGACTGAAGACCTGGAAGCCACCAGAGTCAGTCAAAATCGGCCCTTGCCAGTTCATAAAGTCATGCAGGTCACCATGCAGCTTCATCACTTCTTGCCCCGGGCGTAACCACAGGTGGAAAGTGTTACCAAGCAAGATCTCGGCGCCGATCCCTTTTACTTCTTCAGGGGTCATGCCTTTCACCGTACCATAGGTACCCACAGGCATAAACGCTGGCGTTTGCACGGTTCCGCGCTCAAAGGTCAATTGACCACGGCGCGCAACGCCATCTTTTTTCTTAAGTTCAAATGTTAACTTCACGAAGCCTCCAGTGTCAGAGAAACAGTCTGACGGTTTAATATCGTACCAACGCCAATTACGCGTTAGCGCTCTGAGTCTTTTTGGTGATGAACATGGCATCGCCATAAGAGAAAAAGCGATATTGCTTCTTCACCGCGTGGCGGTAGGCGTTCATCGTATTGTCGTAGCCCGCAAATGCGCTCACTAGCATGATGAGCGTCGACTCTGGGAGATGGAAATTGGTGATGAGCGCGTCCACCAATTGATACTCATAGCCAGGATAGATGAAGATTTCCGTATCACCGAAAAATGGCGCCAGTGGCGTGCCTTTTTTCAACGCATCTTGCGCGGCACTTTCTAAAGAGCGTACCGACGTGGTACCAACCGCAATCACTCGACCTCCACGTGCCCGAGTGGCTTGAATCGCCTCGACCACCTCTTGTGGTACTTCGACGTATTCAGCGTGCATGTGGTGGTCATTGATGTTCTCAACCTTCACTGGCTGGAATGTCCCCGCCCCAACGTGCAACGTCACGTAAGCAAATTCTGCCCCTTTCTGCGCGATTTTATCCAGTAGAGGCTGGTCAAAGTGTAAGCCTGCTGTCGGCGCCGCCACGGCGCCGGGTTTTTGGTTGTAAACCGTTTGATAACGCTCTTTGTCTGAGTCTTCGTCTGGGCGATCAATGTAAGGTGGCAGAGGCATGTGGCCTATCTGCTCTAAGATGGAGAGCACATTGAGATCAGATTGAAAATCGAGCTCAAACAAGGCGTCATGACGCGCGACCATCAGGGCAGAAAATTCATCATTGTCACCGACAAAAATGGTCGAGCCCGGCTTGGGTGATTTTGAGCAGCGCACATGGGCGAGAATACGGGTTTCGTCGAGCACTCGCTCAACCAACACCTCAAGTTTTCCGCCCGATGCTTTACGACCAAAGAGGCGCGCGGGAATCACTCGAGTATTGTTAAACACCACTAAGTCGCCAGGCTGAATCTTGTCGAGAACATCGGTAAATGTGCCATCAACCAATTCACCGCTGTTGCCATCCAACTGCAGTAAACGGCTCGCCGTACGCTCTGGTTGTGGGTAACGAGCAATCAGCTCATCAGGCAGGTCAAAATGAAAATCGGATACTTGCATATTACTAGTCTATCGCAGTGCATGAATGAGGCCGCAATGAAGGCGCCCCAATTCAGGGTTAGATTCAAATGCTTGCTCGCTCTGATTCTGTCACAAACAGACGACAAGTTTTTCGCAGCCGACTAGTATATGCGCCGCACGGTCAATAGCAAGAAAAGAGAGTGGATTTCTTCCGAACCGTACCGGAATAAGGTTAAACAAAAGCGCAAGTTTTGCACCTTGTCACGCCGCATCAATTCGCTGCATCAAAGAGCATAAAAATAGGTCGAGCTCTCACATTCAACGCCGGAAAGTGACTATATTTAAAGAGTAAAAAATAACAACTCAGGAGGCAGCCATGATCAAGGTCGAAGACATGATGACGCGTAATCCACACACGCTTCTCCGCTCTCACAATCTTGGCGACGCAAAGAACATGATGACCGCACTGGACATCCGCCACATTCCCATTGTCGATGCGAATAAAAAACTGCTTGGTGTAGTGTCACATCGCGATGTGTTAGCCGCCCAAGAATCAAGCTTACAAGCCCTACCAGAGAGCCAATCTTATACGCTACAAACGCCACTATACGAAGTGATGAAAACCAGTGTGATGACGGTTGATCCACAAGCAGGGCTCAAAGAGAGCGCCGTCTACATGCAAAAACACAAAGTGGGCTGCTTGCCAGTGGTGCACAAAGGTCACTTGGTCGGCATCATTACCGACAGCGACTTTGTTTCTATCGCCATCAATTTGCTTGAGCTACAAGAAGAGTCTGAGCCAGAGGAGATGGAATAAGTCCATATCGATGAAATAGGGACGATGAACAAAAAGAGTGAGACGCACTGGCGGCTCACTCTTTTCTAGATGTCGGACTCAGGCTTGAAGAGCGCCGAGGAAATCCGTCAAAAGCTGACGCGTTTTTGCTTCACCAGTAGCGCAGAAAGAATACAGATCACACCACCAAGGCCAACATAACGCACCGCGCACTGGGCTTGCTGCTCCACTTTAGGTTTGGCGTGATAAGCAATACCGAGCCCCGCCCGCTCCATCATCACAAGATCGTTCGCGCCATCACCAATGGCTATGGTGTTGTGTGGTTCGATATCATACTGCTCGGCCAGCCTATCCACGATGTCCGCTTTGGTTTGTGCGCCGACGATGTCGCCAAGGACATTGCCGGTCAACTTGCCCTGAACAATCTCCAATTGGTTTGACTGAGCATGATCAAGCGCTAGCGTCTCTTTCAAATAGTCCGAGAAGTAGGTAAAGCCACCAGAGGCAATGGCGGTTTTCCAACCAAACGCTTTGAAGGTCGCCACCAACTCGGGTAAATCAGGCATCAGTGGCAACTCAGCGCGTACCGAGCCTAAAATGGACTCGTCGGCCCCTTTTAACTTGCCGACACGCTGACGAAGGCTCTGTTCAAAATCCAGTTCTCCTTGCATCGCGCGCTCGGTCACCTCAGCGACCTCTTCGCCCACACCAGCTAGTTTGGCGATTTCATCAATGCATTCAATTTGAATCGCGGTGGAGTCCATGTCCATCACCACCAATCCAGGTTTGCTTAGCTCTGGAATGTCGTTCAGGCGAGCGTAATCCAGCTCAATCGCTCGAAGGATTTCTTCATGCTCAGTGGTGAGCTCACCGGCCATTAAAGCCACTTCGTATTGACCGACTTTCCACACTTCGACAATCGCGTTGTACTGCCCGGTGTAAAAATCGATATCTTCGAAGAGATTGGCGCTTAAGTAGTGACCGAAAACAATCCAGTTGGCTTTATTGATATCAAAGCGGCTGGTGTGTCGGGTTTCTGGTATACGATTGCACAGTGGGATGTGCTTACGAATTGAAAGCGGTTTGCTGGCCGAGAGAGCAGCGTGTATATCGGTGTTGAACGTGTCCATGTATCACTTCCCTAGAATTTCTCTCCACACGTTAACCTATTGCAATTTATCTGTGCAAGTATCAATATGCCGATTGGTGTAATTAAACTCGCGGGGCTTTCATGGACACCTCACTCTTCTCATTTCGGATGGCCATTCGCGCCGTCGCGATCTTAGCCTTGATTGCGATGGTGGTGACGATTGGTGTCAACAGTGTCAAAATTACTCAGGGTAATGAGGAAATCCAAGCCAACCAGCTTGAGACATTGACCAAGATCTTGATCTCGCAAGCCTCACTCTCTTCCAGCGATATGATTTTAAACGACGACCAAGAGCGGCTGTTGGCACTGGCTAACCAATTGGCCAACGACCGTTTGGTGTATGATGCGACCATTTATGATGCCGAGGGCATTCGTCTTGCGGCCAGCGATCAAGCCAAATCGGTGCGGGAAACATTGGGGCTGGACACCCCACTGCAAACCGCCAGCATTGGCAAACAGCAATTGGTCGAGCCTATCTACAACGACGGCGTGGTGATTGGCTTTGTGCGCATCACGTTCGAAACTGGGCGCTTAACCGCGTTTTCCGATCACTACTATCGAAAAAGTGACCGCTACATGGTCACCATGGTGGCAATGAGCTTTATTGCCGGCCTCCTGCTTGCGCTCATTATCCGCAGAAAGCCAAAAGTGAAACAAGAGAATTTACTGCTCAAAGAGATGAGTTAGCACTCTTCCCGCACAGGTAAGCCACAGGTAAGCATTCAAAAAAGAGCCCCGCGATTGCGGGGCTCTTTGTAAAACAAAGCAAGAATACTTACAGAGTATCGCCAATCAGTACAGAATCGAGCGCGACCACCATCATGTCATTGAAGGTCGTTTGACGCTCATCGGATGTGGTTTGCTCGCCAGTTTTGATGTGGTCAGAAACGGTACAGATGGTCAGTGCTTTCGCGCCGTACTCGGCACACACACCGTAGATGCCTGCCGCTTCCATTTCCACACCCACGATGCCGTACTTATCCATCACATCAAACATCTCTGGATCTGGCGTGTAGAACAACTCAGCCGAGAACAGGTTACCGACTTTAACGTCAATACCACGTGCCTTTGCGGCTTCTTCTGCCGCGCGCACCATTTTGTAATCTGCAATCGCTGCGAAATCATGACCTTTGAAGCGGATGCGGTTCACTTTCGAGTCCGTACAGGCTCCCATGCCGATCACGACGTCACGCACTTTGATATCGGTGCTAACCGCGCCGCAGCTACCCACACGAATGATCTTTTTCACACCGAAGTCTTTGATAAGCTCAGTGGCGTAAATGGAGCAAGAAGGAATGCCCATGCCGTGTCCCATTACTGAAACTTTGCGGCCTTTATACGTGCCCGTGTAACCGAACATATTACGCACATCACACACTTGAACGACATCATCGAGAAAGGTTTCCGCGATGTATTTTGCACGTAGTGGGTCACCTGGCATCAATACGACGTCAGCAAATGCCCCCATTTCTGCGTTAATATGTGGAGTTGCCATAATTCAATGTCCTTAGTTGAAACGAATGAAATAAAGCAGAGGTGAGCAGCTATCGCTTGCAACCTCTGCGTGAGAGTCAGGGAAAAACCGCCTCTTTTAGAGGAAGTTCTTACCGTAATCCATTGGCGAAGTGCCAAAATAGCTCGCAAGCGTTTGGCCGATATCGGCAAATGACTCGCGGCGACCCAATGACCCAGCCGGCACTTTTTGCCCGTAGACAATCACAGGAATGTGCTCACGGGTATGATCGGTTCCTGGCCAAGTGGGATCGCAGCCGTGGTCCGCCGTCAAAATCAGCACATCGTCTTCCTGCATCAGCGCCATCACTTCGTTGATGCGACCATCAAAGTATTCCAATGCCGCCGCATAACCTGCAACATCACGGCGGTGGCCGTAGGCAGAATCAAAGTCAACGAAGTTGGTGAACACTATGGTGTTGTCCTGTGCGGCTTTGATTTGCTCAAGAGTCGCTTCAAACAAAGCAGGAATACCAGTAGCTTTGACTTTTTTGGTGATGCCACAGTTGGCGTAGATGTCGGCAATCTTACCAATCGAGACCACTTCTCCTTGCTTCTCTTCAACCAGTTTTTGCAACACGGTCGCAGATGGCGGTTCAACAGAGAGATCGCGACGATTACCCGTACGCTCAAATTGACCTTTACCCGGACCAATAAATGGACGCGCAATGACGCGACCAATGTTGTAGTCTTCAAGCTCTTCACGAGCGATTTGGCAAAGCTCAAGCAATCTATCAAGACCAAACGTCTCTTCATGGCAGGCGATTTGGAATACCGAATCAGCCGACGTATAGAAGATAGGTTTGCCGGTTTTCATGTGCTCTTCACCAAGATCATCGAGCACTTGCGTGCCTGATGCATGGCAGTTGCCAAGAAATCCATCTAAACCCGCACGCTCAAGAATGCGATCCGTCAGCGCTGACGGGAAGCTGCTCGATTTGTCGCTAAAATAGCCCCAATCAAACAGAACGGGTACACCTGCGATCTCCCAGTGACCCGATGGGGTATCTTTACCGGAAGAGAGCTCTGCCGCATGACCGTAGGCACCGATAATCTCTGCGTTAGCATCAAGCCCCGGAGCAAAGCGTCCGGTTGATTCTTTATGCGCCATCGCCAAGCCAAGCTTAGACAGGTTCGGCAAGCGCAACGCACCTTGGCGTTGCTCGTTGTCCGCTAGGCCTTGCTCACACTGATCCGCAATATGACCGAGTGTATCCGAGCCCACATCGCCAAACTTATCCGCATCCGCCGTCGCGCCGATACCGAATGAGTCTAGGACTAAAATAAATGCTCTTTTCATTGCGTATTCCTTTCGCCCACTCAGCCGCTGTGTGCCTGAATGGGCCTAATGTAATGATGTCGTCGATTAAATGTCTTCTGCGCGAATCTGACGGTAAACCTCAGGGGTTGGGGTGTATTCACCACCAATTTTGATTGCACTGCGCAGCGCCTGTGCAGCCTCTTCCCACTGAGCCTCATTGCGTGCATGAATGACGGCAAGAGGTTGTTCGCTGCTAGCGATCTCACCGAGGCGAATAAATTGATCAAAGCCCACGGCGTAATCAATCTTGTCGCTGGCCACGCGGCGTCCGCCGCCCATGGCAACCACCGCCATCCCAATCGCGCGTGTATCCATCGCCGAAACGACACCGGACTCTTGCGCGTAAACCGGTTTAATGATGTCCGCTTTTTCTAGGTATTGCTCATAGTTCTCAACAAAATCCGCTGGGCCACCCAGGCCTGCCACCATTTTGCCAAAACACTCTGCCGCTTTACCGTTATCGAGTACCTTCATTAATTTAGCGCGCGCGTCTTGTGTGTCGTCGGCTAAATTTCCGAGCACCAGCATTTCTGCACAAGAGGCCAGCGTCACTTCAAGAAGGCGTGGATTGCGATATTCACCCGCTAGGAAGCGCACCGCTTCGCGCACTTCCACGGCGTTTCCAGCAGACGAGGCGAGGACCTGGTTCATGTCCGTCAAAATTGCGGTGGTTTTGGTGCCCGCACCATTGGCCACCGCGACAATAGACTTAGCCAACTCTTCTGAGGCTTCATACGTTGGCATAAAGGCGCCCGAGCCAACTTTCACGTCCATCACCAAAGACTCAAGACCCGCTGCGAGTTTCTTAGACAGGATGGACGCTGTGATCAAGGAGATGTTATCGACCGTCGCAGTGATGTCACGCGTCGCGTAAACGCGCTTATCAGCCGGCGCTAGATCGCCGGTTTGACCGATGATCGCCACACCCGCCTCTTTGGTCACTTGACCAAACACCTCATTGCTTGGCGTGATGTTGTAGCCGGGAATCGATTCCAGTTTGTCCAGTGTGCCACCGGTATGACCGAGGCCACGCCCCGAGATCATAGGAACAAAACCGCCACAGGCAGCAACCATTGGCCCTAACATCAGCGAGGTCACATCACCCACACCACCGGTGGAATGCTTATCGACAATCGGGCCATCAAAGTTCATGTGGCTCCAGTCGATCACCATGCCAGAGTCACGCATCGCACAAGTCAGTGCAATGCGCTCGGGCATGGTCATTTCATTGAAGAAAACCGCCATCGCGAACGCCGCTATCTGACCTTCAGATACGCTGTCGTTTGCAACGCCTTGGATAAAAAAGTTAATTTCGTCTGCGGTGAGCACTTCACCGTCACGTTTTTTACGAATAATTTCTTGTGGTAAGTACATTAGAGCCTCCCACGCATTGAATGCGGTGGTAATAAGGTAAAGAGGTAAGGTGGCGCAACAACGCGCCACCGAACAAACCGACGTCGCTTAGTAAGCGCTTGGATCCGCCGTTTCGTCTGTTACTTCTAATGTATTGAGTAGGTTTGTCAGCAGGCTAGACGCACCAAAGCGGTAGTGACGCGCATCGACCCAGTTGTCGCCTAGGATCTCATCGGCCATCGCTAGGTACGCGGCAGCATCTTCTGCGGTACGTACGCCGCCTGCAGGTTTGAAGCCAACAGTCTCAGCCACACCCATATCGCGGATAACTTCGAGCATCATGCGAGCGTATTCAGGTGTTGCGTTCACCGGCACTTTGCCTGTCGAGGTTTTAATAAAATCAGCGCCTGCTTTGATGCAGATTTCTGACGCTTTCTTGATTAGCGCTTCTTCTTTCAGCTCACCGGTTTCGATGATCACTTTTAGCAAGATATCGCCACACGCTGCTTTACATTGCTTCACCAATTCGAAGCCCACTTCCTCATTTCCCGCCATCAGTGCGCGGTATGGGAACACCACATCGACCTCATCAGCACCATAAGCCACAGCGGCTTTGGTTTCCGCTACCGCAATCTCGATATCGTCATTGCCGTGTGGGAAGTTCGTTACCGTTGCGATACGAACGTCAGGTGTGCCTTGCTCACGAAGGGTCTTCTTAGCAATAGGAATAAAGCGAGGGTAAATACAGATGGCAGCTGTGTTACCTACCGCTGATTTTGCATCATGACACAGTGAAATAACTTTCGCGTCAGTGTCATCGTCATTCAGCGTAGTTAGGTCCATAAGTTTTAGTGCACGTAGTGCAGCTGCTTTTAAATCGCTCATTTCTATCTCCGATCAATATTCAAAAATTTCACCGCCTTAATCCCTATGATTAAGGTGTAATCATTAATGAACGGACTTGGTTCCTTGAAGACTTGCTACATACAGCGAACATGTACCAATTGCTATCCTTGTCACCGCACAGTACCAATTTGGTCTATGGCACAACAATCTGCGATTGCGGTGTCTAACGTGTATAGGCGCTTTGTGACGCCTCAGGCAACCGATGTTGCCGCGCTAATCATACTCCTTGTATTAATTAGCGTTAACTAAAAAACCGCTCAATGATCCATTGAAAGGTTACACCACCAAGATAAACGCCCACAATTCCCATCACTCCCGGTAATACTGGAGGTGCTGGAATGGGCAGCTTGATGGCGGAAAACAGGATTCCGACAACAAAGCCCGCTAAGGTCGCGAGAATCACATCATTCATCAGTTTAGGCCTATTTTCTTTACACCTATACAGTATAGATATTTATCGCAAAACTGTAGTCGCACACAGAGCGCAAACGGTTTGTATCTCAAAAAAGATCCGGCTTAACGATTGCTGAGTTTTATCCACTGCACAAACGTTATGAATCTTGTTGTCTGGACACACTCCAGACCTTTAAACAACGAAAAAACCCCGTAGTACATAGCAAGCTATGCAACTACGGGGTCTTATAAAACGGCGTCTATATAATCTATCGCTTCTTAAATTAGAAAGATAGGAAGAAGCCAGCGATGGTTGCTGCCATCAAGTTAGACAGAGTACCTGCTGCGACCGCTTTCACACCCATACGAGCGATGTCGTGACGACGGTTTGGCGCTAGACCACCTAGACCACCTAGTAGAATCGCAATTGAAGAAAGGTTTGCGAAACCACATAGCGCGAACGAGATGATAGCGGCTGTCTTAGTCGACATCACTTCACCGGTTGCTGGTACAACTTGAGCTGCATCACCAACGTAAGGAACGAAGTTTAGGTAAGCAACGAATTCGTTCACCACCAGTTTCTGACCGATGAATGAACCCGCTAGCGTCGCTTCTTCCCAAGGCACACCAATTAGGAATGCAAGTGGTGAGAAGATGTAACCTAGAAGAATTTCTAGTGTCAGTTCAGGCATACCGAACCAACCGCCAACGCCACCTAGGATGCCGTTGATAAGAGCAATAAGGCCGATGAACGCAAGTAGCATTGCGCCAACGTTAAGCGCAAGCTGTAGACCGACAGACGCACCGCCAGCTGCTGCATCGATAACGTTAGCAGGCTTGTCGTCACCACCGTCGATGTCCGCGCCTAGATCGTCATTTGGCGTGTCAGTTTCAGGTTTGATGATTTTAGCGAACAGTAGACCACCAGGTGCTGCCATGAATGATGCGGCAACAAGGTACTCTAGAGGTACACCCATTGAAGCGTAACCAGCAAGTACACCACCTGCTACAGACGCTAGACCACCACACATCACTGCAAATAGCTCAGACTGAGTCATTTTAGGTACAAACGGACGAACCACAAGTGGTGCCTCAGTTTGACCTACGAAAATGTTCGCTGCTGCAGACATAGACTCGGCACGTGATGTACCCAGTGCCTTTTGTAGACCGCCACCAAGAATCTTGATAACCCACTGCATCACACCGATGTAGTAAAGTACAGAAATTAGCGCAGAGAAGAAGATTAGCGTTGGTAGTACTTGGAAAGCAAAGATGAAACCGATACCGTCAACTGAGAAGTTAACTAGGCTGCCGAATAGGAAACCAGTACCGTCTTTACCGTAGTCGATCACGTTTTGTACACCAGCTGAGAAACCAGCTAGAAGATCACGACCCCATGGTACGTACAGAACGAAACCACCGATGATGAATTGGATAGCAAAAGCGCCACCCACAGTTCTTAGATTGATAGCTTTGCGGTTATCAGACAGTAGAAGCGCGATAGCGATCAAAACTGCCATACCGACTAGGCTCATAAACAGGCTCATAGTTTATGACTTCCTTATTAAGTTATTTGTTGGCGTGTTACAAAATGGAGCTCAAAAGCACGGGCAATTATACTCATCCGTCCACCGATAAAGTAATGCCGCCTTCACAGTTTCTGATAAGATTCACCACTCGTTCACTCGTAAGTGTGACAAAAATCACAACTAAAGTTCATAGGAATCATAAAAAGCACATTTTATTTAGAATTCATTCACAAATAGACAGTGCCAAAAAGCTGTTTTTCCAAACGTTTTCCGCAACCGTTTGCTCACAACTCTGCTTCAGTTGCGCCAATGTCGTTAACACTTGGGGTAAACGCTTAGGATGATTGGCTTGGCCTTGATACCCTGACAACGGCATGTCGGGCGCGTCGGTTTCCAAAACAAGATGGTCGATGGGCACCTGCGTCACCGCTTGACGCGTCTTATTCGCTCTTGGGTAGGTAATCACTCCGCCCACACCGATGTAGAAACCGAGCTCAACAAATTGCATCGCTTGTTGATAGCTGCCGGAAAACCCATGCAAAATCCCACCGTAGTGAAAACGGTGCTGCTTAAGCAGTTGCAACAAGCGGTGATAGGTTTTTCGCCCGTGAAGAATCAAGGGCCGCCGCAGATTCTTGGCCACGCTGATCTGCGCCTCAAACACCGCTTCTTGTCGCAGAGCGTCGACATCGATCATGGCGTCTAAGCCGCACTCTCCGACCGCGACACACACTGAGCCTACCGACTCACATTGAGCTTCTAGGCGACTGACCTCAATCAATGAGTCGGTGTGAACAAAATAGGGATGGCACCCCAAACTGATGTGCAAGTTCTTGTGCTGTTGGGATAGCGCAATAAGATCGCTCCAATTGCTTTCGCCAATCGCAGGAACCAGAAAACGCTCGACTCCTTGCTCACTGGCTTCTTGCAATGTAGCCCCTAATTGAGCCTTAAAGGGGGCAAAATCGAGATGACAGTGAGTATCAAAAAGGCGCATTACTGCTGCGCCTTTGAAGTGGGTGATGAGGACGAAGTGGCAGCGGCGCTCTGTTTTGCATCCTCAGAGCGGTATGGCACGCAACTTCGCTTTTGCCCAGGAGTAAGGCCCATAGAGTGGCACCAAGCGTCGTAGCGCTCAAGCCAATGTTTTAATCTCTTCCACATGTGCATGACTCCCCTGCCCGATGCTAGCAACGATGACCACTCGCCTGCACTACTGCTCTTCACGTTTGAACACTAACTCAGTCGCGCTCGACTCATCCTCAGCAAAGGTGTACCCCGCCGTGTTGAACTGGGTCAAATCCGCGACACTCTCGATGCGGTTTTCGATAATAAAACGCGCCATCATGCCGCGCGCTTTTTTGGCATAAAAGCTGATCACTTTATATTGGCCGTTTTTGCAGTCTTTAAACACCGGCGTAATCACCTGCGCATCCAAGTTCTTTTGCTTAACCGCCTTAAAATACTCATTGGAGGCCAAGTTAATCAAGACGTTGTCCCCTTGTTCGGTAATCGCTTGATTGAGCTTGTCGGTAATCACATTCCCCCAGAACTGATACAAGTTGGTGCCTTTCTCATTGGCAAGCTTAGTCCCCATTTCAAGACGGTATGGTTGCATCAGGTCAAGCGGCTTAAGCAGACCATAAAGGCCAGACAGCATACGTAAATGGCGCTGAGCGTACTCAAAATCCGCCTCTGTGAGTGTCTGGGCATCAAGACCTGTATAGACATCGCCTTTGAACGCCAAAATCGCTTGGCGGGCATTGTCGAGTGTGAATGTCTCGCTCCACTCTTGGAAGCGGCCAACGTTCAGATCGGCGATTTTGTCACTGACCTTCATCAAACTCGCCACATCGGCTGGCGTCAATTTACGGCACACCTCAATCAACTGCTTGGAGTAGTCAATTAACTCAGGCTGTGTGTAGGTCTCGGTCACCAAGGGTGATTCGTAATCTAAGGTTTTCGCTGGAGAAACGACGATTAACATGACTTTACTCTTATTGATTGTTTACCTTAGGGTACAAAAAAAGCCGTGCAATGTCTGCACGGCTTTATGAATCATTTCAATAGTATTCAGCTATCAATTCTTTTCTTTTTGATCCCAAATGCCATCTTCAAGCTGAGATTTCAGCTCTGGGAAATCATTGGCATCAAAGGTCGGAACTTTGCCTTCATCAAGCTGACGGTTGTAGTCTTTTGCTAGCTTAACCACAGTGCCAGAGAGCAAGATAATCGCGACTAGGTTCACCAGTGCCATTAAGCCCATTGATGCATCGGCCATATCCCAAACCACTGGCAGCGCTGCCACAGAGCCAAACATCACCATACCCAGAACCACGATACGGAACAGGCCAAGGCCCGCCTTGTGATTGTGCTCTAGGAAAATCAGGTTAGTTTCTGCGTATGAGTAGTTTGCAATGATCGAGGTAAACGCGAAGAAGAAGATAGCTACAGCAACAAAGATGCCACCCCAATCACCCACTTGTGAGCTTAGCGCGCGCTGAGTCAGCTCGATACCTGTCACCGCCGTTTCAGTCCCTAGGTACTCACCCGACATCAAGATGATCGCTACCGTTGCAGAACAGATCACAATGGTGTCCATGAATACGCCCAACATTTGCACGTAACCTTGTGACGCTGGGTGTGGTGGGTAAGGCGTTGCAGAAGCTGCCGCATTGGGCGCAGAACCCATACCCGCTTCGTTTGAGAACAGGCCACGCTTGATGCCGTTGATCATCGCTTGAGCAATCGCATAACCTAGGCCACCAGCCGCCGCTTCTTGCAGACCAAATGCGCTCTTGATAATCAGTGAAAGCACGCCTGGCAACTTCTCAAGGTTGGTCAGCATGATAAACATCGCCAATAGCAAGTAAGCCAGCGCCATAACCGGTACAATAAGCTCAGCCACTTTTGCAATACGCTTAATACCGCCAAAGATAACCACAGCAGACAGCAATACCACTGCAATGCCAACGACTTTGGTATCCCAACCAAACGCGGTATTCATCGCGCTAGCAATCGAGTTTGCTTGTACGGCATTGAAGACCAAACCAAAGGCAATAATAAGGAAGATGGAGAACATCACGCCCATCCAGCGCATGCCCAAGCCTTTTTCCATGTAATAAGCAGGACCACCACGGTAGTTACCGTCATCGTCTCTCGTTTTGTATAGCTGTGCCAACGTGCTCTCTGCAAATGACGTGGCCATACCTAGCATGGCAATCAACCACATCCAGAAAATAGCGCCAGGGCCGCCAACGGTGAGTGCAACGGCCACACCCGCCATGTTACCCGTGCCGACACGCGCCGCCAAACTGGTACAAAGGGCTTGGAAAGAGGAGATACCCGCTTGGTCGGCTTTACGGCTGTTTTTCAGCACTGAGAACATGTGGCCAAAGTGGCGGAACTGGATAAAGCCCAGTCTTACGGTGAAGTAAACGCCGACACCAACCAGTAGATAAACGAGAATTGACCCCCACAGCAGGTCATTCATCAAATTAATTAAGTCTGTCATAGGATCCTCATAGTGAGTGTTCGCTGGCTAGGCATCCGAGCCTACGTTGGGTTGCGCTGTTGAGTGTCAAAGTGTAGCTCAAACTAAATATTATCATTGTCTGCAACCTCAGCGTGTCACGCCCCAAAGGCATGTCCTTTACATCTCAGCGGAAATTTTGACGGCGCGATAATGCAACCTGAGCAAACAAAAATCAATACGCAACAGTAAGACTAAGCTTGTTATTTTTCACTGTAAAATCACCAATAGTTAACACAAACAAGCAAAAAAACCACACAACAACAAAACAACTCAATAAAAAATTAACAACGCACAGAGTCTTACCAACGACGACCTCTCAACGCCACCAAAACAACAGACAACCCCTTACTCCGCATAGCTTGCGACGCTATCGATGCACTGAGCATCAAGATAAAAAATGAAGTACGGTTTAATGCCACTCTTGTATGGCAAGAGACACGCACAACCCTAATCACCTCCACAAGCCTTTAACATCCACTTTTTTCGTATTTAATCGTTTGCGTGAACTCGTTTGAACAAACTTCAACCACCTCAAGCACGATTTTTTGTGATTCAGTGACGAAAAGTCAGAAAAAACTTCATCGAAACGTAACAAATGAGAAACGAATCATGGTTAGTCTCCACGTTGAGTGGTATTAAGAATTTACCCCGTTTAGGACGGTCATAACGATAAAATGAGGTAGCTTATGGAAGGCTTAAATTTTGATGACTTTATGGACTATGAGGCGCCGCGCGCACGAGCAGCGCGCTCTAAACCCGTTAAACGTAAGTGGCGAGAAATCGAAGCAATCAAAGATCGTCAACGGCTAAAGAAAGAGCTGATGGATATGGATATCGGTTTTGACGATGTGGAGAGCATCGAATACTAAGAATTAAGAAAGAGAGGCCTTGAGCCTCTCTTTCTGCTTTTCACGCGCTAGCAAAAGCAAAGGATCACGTACACTCGTGCTCAGTTTGATGAATGCGCTCTGCCAACTGTTGGTATTGCTCTGCTATCGTCTCACCAAACACTGGGTCGTCTTCGCACACACTCCACTGAGCTTCGACTGCCTGCCAATCCTCTACCGTAAAGACATCCATTAAGTACGGGAAGACCTGCTTTTCTTCCATTTCGAGGTGCTGTTTTTGCATGTTGAGGAACGACTCTAACTGGTCAATGAAGACCTGCTGCGGGATCACTGCATCTTGCAAGACCATATCCACCGTTTGCAAAAAATCATGGGTCTTTTCTGATAGCGCCTGATGATCGTGTTCAAGATCATCAATCTTATGGTGTTGACCATAATGCGATTGGTAGTAGTGATAGAGAATGTCTTCTTTCGGGTGATGGACCCGTTCAGAGTGGGTCGCCAGATAATCGACGATTTCACGAAGAACCGCGTAATTAACGGGACGCTCGTCTTTTAACTGGTTCAATTTATGGCGAAGTATGGCGAGCAAACGCACCATGTATCCATGCTCTCGCCTTATCCGTTCAATCATCATAGCGTTTCTCCTTAACACCGACACGTAAACAGTGTATTAGAGAAACGCAAAGCGTGTTTTGATGCTGTTCGAAAAAACAACATCTTTACCCTTATTTTTGTATGGCTTTTTTTGTATGACTTTAGACCTCAACAATTTGAGGCAGCTGCCAATCAATCGGTGTTTTTCCTTGCGCGACAAGCCGTTCGTTGGTCGCCGAAAAGTGCCCACAGCCCAAAAAGCCACGATGCGCCGATAACGGTGAAGGGTGCGGTGCCGTCAATACATGGTGTTGGTTACGGTCAATAAAACGGCCTTTCTTTTGCGCATGCGCGCCCCACAACAAGAAAATAACGCCTTGTTGATGGCGGTTGATGGCATCAATCACGGCATCCGTAAAGGTCTCCCACCCCGTTTTGGCGTGCGAATGCGCTTTACCTTGCTCCACGGTCAGAACCGTGTTGAGAAGCAGTACCCCTTGCTCTGCCCAGCGTTGCAAATAACCGTGTTGAGGAATCTGAAAGCCATCGATGTCTTGCGCCAACTCTTTGTACATATTGGAGAGCGATGGCGGCGTCTTGATACCCGGCAGGACAGAAAAACACAGCCCGTGCGCCTGATTAGGACCATGATAGGGATCTTGGCCCAAGATCACGACTTTCACATCGCCAAACTCGGTCGCTCGAAAAGCGTTAAAGACATCTTTCGCTGGCGGGAAAATCGCTTTGCCCGCCGCACGCTCTGCGTCAACAAACGCGAGAGTGTCTTGAAAATAGGTCTGCTGCTTTTGCTCACCAATCACATCTTGCCACGTGAGTGAAGGGGTCATTGTCTGTTCCTTTTGTCCAATCAGTCAGCGGATTGTCGCAAAAGTTACAATAAGAGCAAAGCCCTCTGTTAGGCGAGCTAAACTCACTTAACGCTTAGGTTGCGGCGAACGATGATGTCCTTGACCATTCACATGACGGTTGGGCATAGGTAAACGTGCAAAACGGATCGCAGGTGTAACAACTGAATGAGGCATAATAGGCACCCTCTTGTGAGTAACATCACTATTTACTATGAAAGATTGGTGCCAATTTTAGTTACGCTGAGACATTTACCGGTGATTTTTGATCGATGCGGCGCAAACGAGCAATTTCATCAGGCCAAAGATCAGGCTTAATTGTTTCTAATATCAAAGGGATAGAATCAAACCGTGCATCATTGGCGATATAGTCAAAACATGGCCAGCCAATCTCCCCCTCGCCCAGCGCATGGTGGCGATCCACTTTACTGCCCAAGGCCGACTTTGAATCATTGATGTGCATCGCCCGTAAATAGTGCATGCCCACCACTTGCTCAAACTCGGAAAACGTCGCGTCACATGCCTCAACACTGCGAAGATCATAGCCAGCGGCAAAGGTGTGGCAAGTATCGAGGCAAACGCCCACCCGAGTTTTATCGTCCACCTGTTCAATGATCTGCGCCAAATGCTCAAAGCGCCAACCAAGGTTCGTGCCTTGGCCTGCTGTATTTTCGATCACTGCGACAACATCTGGCACCGCTTGATGGGCGAGATTGATCGACTCGGCGATCCTCGCTAAACACGCTTGCTCAGAAAGCTTCTTTAAATGACTCCCAGGATGAAAATTCAACAAGCTCAGTCCTAACTGCTGACATCTCCACATTTCATCAATAAATGCCGCTCTAGATTTTTCGAGCTTTTCCGCTTCAGGCGCACCTAGATTAATCAGGTAGGAGTCATGCGGTAAGATTTGCTCATGCGTAAAACCGTACTTTTTGCAGTTGGCTTTAAAACGCGCGATGGTCTCTGCATCGAGCGGCTTCGCCGCCCACTGGCGTTGATTTTTGGTGAACAAAGCAAAGGCGTTGGCGCCAATATCATGAGCGCGAATCGGTGCCATATCGACACCACCCGCGGCGGAAACATGCGCGCCGACCCATTTTCTATCACTGTTCGATGATGAGATTGTCATTTAATCACTTTACACTTTCAGTTCGGGGATGGAATTACAACAACTTATCGTCTGCGTCTCAATCAATACATGCAAAATGTAGTAAATTTACAACATTTATAAAATTAAAAAATAGTTAATATTTTAAAATATTTTTTAAAATACTATTTTTAAAGGTTTTATTGATTTATCGCAAAGAATTAACCTTAAAATAATTAATGTTTTTAGTTGTTTTTTGACCTAACTCAATACTATCATAAGGGACATTCGCTATATAATACGTAGCTCAACGAAATTCGAAAGTTAACACCAACTCACCACCCAAGAGTGGACTAGGAGACAGTAATGATTCAAGGCATTCAGATTACTAAAGCAGCAAACGACGCACTACTTAACTCAATCTGGCTACTAGACAGCGAGAAAAATGAAGCACGCTGCGTAGCGGCAAACACTGGCTACGAAGCAGACCAAGTCGTAGCGATTAACGAATTGGGTGAGTACGAAAGCCGTGAAGTAGCCATTGAAACGGCACCAAAGATCGAAGGTGGTCAGCACCTAAACGTCAACGTTCTTAAGCGTGAAACCCTTGAAGACGCCGTTGCTCACCCTGAGAAGTACCCTCAGCTAACGATTCGTGTTTCTGGTTACGCAGTGCGTTTCAACTCACTGACGCCTGAACAGCAGCGCGACGTTATTGCTCGTACATTTACCGAGTCTTTGTAAGCTCGACACCATCATAAAAAAACGGCGCATCTCGCGCCGTTTTTTATTCTCTAATCGACTGTTTTTTTTCTAATCTATTCACAGTGCTTTGATTGAACTCTGCGCTCTAAAACCAAGCCAAAAAGGTACTCTGATGCTGTTCCCAGAGTAACTTCAGCGCCATCAACATCGACATAATAATGACCAGCGGGCGAATCCACTTCTGACCTTGCGCGATCACCACTTTCGCCCCCAATCTAGCGCCGAGAAAACCGCCGACCGCCATCACTAGCCCTAGCTCCCAAATCGGTAAACCTGCCAGAACGAATAGTAACAGCGCGGCGATGTTTGACGTAAAGTTCAGTACTTTGGTTCTTGCCGTCGCATCCACTAAGGAGTAGTGGCCTAACGCGACAAAGCAAACCGTAAAAATCGAACCTGTCCCCGGCCCAAAAAAACCGTCGTAGAACCCCACGCCCCCACCGACCGAGAGTGCAAACATCGCTTCAGAGAGTCGAGGCTCACCCGATTGCGCCTTGGTCTTTGGCATCAAAAGAAAATAGAGCGAGATCGCCACCAGCAGCAGCGGAATCAAACTGGTTAAGACGCCAGCATCAATGTATTGCACGACCTGGGCGCCAAGTGCAGCGCCGACAAAGGTGCAGAGAATCGCAAGGCGCATCGCTTTCAAATTAACAATGCCGCGCCGAACAAAATACCAAGTTGCGGAGAAGCTCCCAAATGAGCTTTGTAGCTTATTGGTCGCCAACGCCTGTGCTGGCGTGATGCCTACGGCCAACAAAGCCGGAAGCGTAATAAGCCCGCCTCCCCCTGCCATCGCATCAATAAAGCCAGCGAATGCCGCGACAAAAAACAGCAGGGTGAAAATATCTATGGTGAGTTCCATGACGATCAGTTGATAAGGGGTAAGATGCGCAGAGTACCACTGGTGACTTGATGATGGAAAACAAAAAAGAGCGACCAATGGCCGCTCAAAAGCATGTCAATACAAATGCCTAAACAGTTGAGTCATGGGGATAACAGCCTGCATTTTGTTATCCCACATAAGACTCATAAGGGTGGGGACTACTAGAATTGGTCTTCTTCGGTTGAGCCGGTTAATGCAGTCACTGATGATTGACCACCTTGGATGGTGTTGGTCATCTTATCAAAGTACCCGGTGCCCACTTCTTGTTGGTGCGCAACGAAGGTATAGCCTTTTTCTGCCGCTTGGAATTCAGGACGCTGCACTTTCTCCACGTAGTGGCGCATGCCTTCGCCTTTCGCATAGTCGTGCGCCAGTTCGAACATGTTGAACCACATGTTGTGGATACCCGCTAGAGTGATGAACTGGTACTTGTAGCCCATATCCGACAGTTCTTGTTGGAACTTGGCGATGGTCTCTGCATCCAAGTTTTTCTCCCAGTTGAATGATGGCGAGCAGTTGTACGCCAACAGTTGATCTGGGTACTCGGCATGAATCGCTTCAGCAAACTTACGCGCTTCTTCAAGACACGGCGTAGCGGTTTCACACCAGATGAGATCCGCATACGGAGCGTAAGCAAGACCACGCGCAATCGCTTGGTCGATGCCAGCGCGTACTCGGTAGAAGCCTTCTTGTGTACGTTCTCCAACAATAAAGTCCGCATCGTATGGGTCACAGTCAGAGGTCAACAAATCGGCGGCGTTCGCATCGGTGCGAGCAATTACTAGGGTAGTCGTGCCCGAAACGTCGGCGGCCAGGCGCGCTGCCACTAATTTCTGCACCGCTTCTTGAGTCGGTACTAATACTTTACCGCCCATATGGCCACATTTTTTCACTGACGCTAGCTGGTCTTCAAAGTGCACACCCGCGGCGCCCGCATCGATCATCGACTTCATCAACTCATACGCGTTGAGTACACCACCAAAACCAGCTTCTGCATCAGCAACGATAGGCAAGAAGTAATCAATGCCGCCTTCATCTTCTGGTGATTTACCGTTTGACCACTGGATCTGGTCAGCGCGACGGAACGAGTTATTGATGCGTTTCACCACTGAAGGGACAGAATCCACCGGGTAGAGCGATTGGTCTGGGTACATGGTAGACGCGGTGTTGTTGTCCGCTGCCACCTGCCAACCTGAGAGATAAATCGCTTCAATCCCAGCTTTGGCTTGTTGTACTGCTTGACCACCGGTCAGTGCACCCAAACAGTTCACGTAGCCTTTTTTGGCGCTGCCATTGACCAATGACCACAATTTATCCGCACCGCGCTGAGCGATGGTGTTAGCCGGCACCATAGAGCCGCGCAGTTCGACCACTTCTTCAGCCGTGTATGGACGTTTCACATGCTTCCAGCGTGGATTGGTTGCCCAGTCTTTTTCTAGAGCTTCGATTTGTTGGCGACGAGTTAAGTTTGTCATTGGTCTATCCCTCTTGTTTTGAGTGCTACCGGTAGGGGCGGCGCACGATCCTTTTGTTTCTTTTGTTAGATGGTGTGGCGGTACAACCTTACCCGCCATCTGCATTCACGTTATTGTTATTAATAAAACGATAGTTATGGTTAAATCCGTGGTTAATCTAAGTAGTCATAGCCTGGAATGGTGAGGAAATTCCCCAACTCATCACTGGTGGTCATCTTGGCCATCAAGTCAGCCGCCTCGGTAAAGCGCCCCGCTTGATAACGCGCTTCGCCCACTTCCTGTTTCACCACCTCAATCTCTTGAGAGAGGTATTGTTCAAACAAGGCTTTGGTGACCACTTGACCGTTATCAAGAGTTTTGCCGTGCGCTATCCATTGCCAGATAGAGGCGCGAGAGATCTCAGCGGTCGCGGCATCTTCCATTAAGCCGTAGATGGGAACGCAGCCGTTGCCCGAGATCCACGCCTCGATGTATTGCAGCGCGACGCGAATATTGTGTCGCATCCCTTCTTCGGTGCGCTTGCCTTCACACGGGGCGAGTAGGTGCTCTGCCGTGATAGGCGCATCCTCTTCTCGCGTGACATCCAATTGATTTCGGCGCTCGCCAAGCACTTGG
The DNA here is from genome assembly GCF_059834005.1 of Vibrio sp. R12-SW3-ISO1. NCBI lineage: Bacteria > Pseudomonadati > Pseudomonadota > Gammaproteobacteria > Vibrionales > Vibrionaceae > Vibrio > Vibrio sp. R12-SW3-ISO1. The sequence goes on along the minus strand of NZ_JCBDGK010000043.1, from coordinate 42,799 downwards.
CTAAACACCGCCATTGCGGTATCCGCAAGACCTGGGTGAGCGACCCAAGTACCATCGTGACCATTATTCGCCTCTAGCGATTTGTCGTTTTGAATTTTGTCTAGCACGCGCTGGTTTTGCTCAGGATCTTTGGCTGGAATAAAGGCCGCCATTCCCCCCATCGCAAAGGCACCGCGTTTGTGACAAGTGCGCACTAACAAGCGTGAGTAGGCGTTCAAAAACGGCTTGTCCATCGTGACCACTTGGCGGTCTGGCAACACGCGATCTGGGTGCTTTTTCAATGTTTTGATGTAACTGAAGATGTAGTCCCAACGGCCACAGTTGAGGCCAACAATGTGCTCTTTGAGCGCAAAGAGGATCTCGTCCATTTCGAATACCGCAGGCAAGGTTTCAATCAAAACGGTTGCCTTAATGGTGCCCGTATCCAGACCAAAATAATCTTCGGTGAAGTGGAACACCTCACTCCACCACTGCGCTTCTTTATGGGATTGCAACTTGGGAATGTAGAAGTAAGGGCCGCTGCCTTTTTTAAGAAGCGCTTGGTAGTTGTTGTAGAAATAGAGCGCGAAATCAAACAGAGCGCCGGGGATAATTTGGCCGTTAAACGTCACGTGTTTCTCTTTTAAATGGAGACCACGTACACGACAAATTAACACCGCTGGATCGTCATTCAATTGGTAGTGCTTACCATTGTCAGGGTTGGTGTAGCTGATCTCCCCTCTTACCGCGTCGCGCAAGTTAATTTGCCCGTCCAACACTTTATCCCAAGCAGGTGACATGGAGTCTTCGAAGTCGGCCATGAACACTTTAACGTTGGCATTCAAAGCGTTAATGACCATTTTTCTGTCTGTCGGGCCGGTGATTTCTACTCGGCGATCTTGCAGATCGTCAGGAATCCCTAAGATCTTCCAACTGCCTTCACGGATGTCTTGCGTCTCAGGCAAAAAGTCTGGGAGTTGCCCACCATCGATGGCCGCTTGGCGCACTTCACGTGCTGCCAGCAGCTCATCCACACGCGGCGCAAACTGCTCACACAACAGAGATAATAGGGTTTGGGCTTCAACAGGGAAAATTGCCTGATGTTGTGGCGAAAGGGAGCCAGTAACCTCAAGCATGCCTTCTTGGGCGCTCATTTTATTGCGACGAGCTTGACCATTTGGGTCCTGTGATAGGGTGTCTCTGTCTGGTGTGTTTGCAAGCATAGTGATGTCCCTTATTTTTGCTCTCTTGTATGATTCACGTTTCTTAGCGAATGTTCATTTGTAACTATTAAACAACACTTTTACATTCCGACTTGCTCAGTGTCGCTGCTGTTTTTATCCGCTTATTTTTTCTTGTCTGGCTCTACTTTCACTAACCTTCTCTGGGTTTGCAATCTAGACATAAGTCTTACTAGGCCTGCATTTAAGCTATACCAAACCTAGATAGAGTAAAAGACCTAAAGTAAACAAAACGTTAAATTCAAAGTTTTATCCCGATCGAGATAAAGGCCCTATTTCTGTGTCAAAGTCGTAACAAGTTACGTAATTTAATTACAGTAAAATTAGGCATGTGAACGCGTTTCAAACGAACGTTTGATTTTTTATAGAAAGGGGTAACGCCTGTCTCAGATGACTTTGAGCGCCCTAGAAGGACAAAGATTAAACAGCCCCTTTTGTTTGGGCTGTAAAATTGACAGTGTGAAATTTCACAATTTAATGAAAGCTTCATCAAAGTTTTGTTGTGAAATTTTACACGTCAAAGTTTACGAACAGAATAAAATGCTAACTTTACCCGAAAAAGCAGTGTGTATTTTAGCGAGAAATCGCAACAACAGAACGCAATAGCCTTACGACTATTTGCTAGAGCAGTTGTGAAACCACATCAGCTAGACGATGAAAAGTCGCCACACGTGACGAACTTGGACGCCAAACCAGCCCGATATGACGATGGGCTTGCTGCCCAGGGGCATCCACCACCACCAAGTTTTGGTTATCGATAAGGCCGTGGTCGATGGCCATTTGTGGAATAAAAGTAGTACCGAGTCCATTCGCCACCATCTGCACTAACGTATGTAGACTGGTGGCAGAGAACGGATTGATCTTCTCTTTGTCGGTTAATTGACAGGCAGAGACAGCATGTTCGGTCAGGCAGTGCTCTCGTTCTAGTAAGAAGACCGATTCGTCCGGCAGATCAGCGTACTTAATCGGAGTGCGGATCGCGTCCGCTTGATGGCGGCTGATGATCATACGAAATGGATCGCTGCCCACAATTTTGCTTTCCATCTCACCAATGTCCACTGGCATGGCGAGAATCAGCACATCCAACTCTCCCTGACGCAGCGCGGCAAGCAAATTGGTCGTGGTATCTTCACGTAATAGAAGATGCAAGTTGGGAAAGCGTGTGTTGACCTCTTGCACCAAGTCACAGAGAAGAAAGGGCGCAATCGTCGGTATGCAGCCCACTTTTAACTGCCCATGCATCTCATCTTCTTGGCAAAGACGGCCAAGCTCGGCGAGATCTTGGCCACGAGCAAGCAATTCACGTGCATGCTTTACCACTTGCTCGCCAACATGGGTGAACACTAACGGGCTTTTTTTGTCTTTCTTTTCGTAGAGGGGGCAGCCAATCAGATCTTCTAAATTCTGAATGCCTTTACTTAGGGTTGATTGACTGACGAAGCATTTTTCAGCGGCATCGCTAAAATGACGGGTTTCATGCAGAGTCACCAAATAATGTAACTGCTTGAGGCTAGGCCACTTATTCATAGATTTATTGATAACTTCTAGCTAGGCATTGATCCAGTTAACCCTTTTGGCATTATCGCTTTTTTCGATTAACTTAATCTAATTAATTCATTTATTTCAATACTACAATTTGTACTACACTTTGTCTCGCAAAAACACGGACTAAGCAAAGGAGACCACTCCAATGCTTGGAACAAACCATACTTTTAGGAGCAATAAAAATGGTACTAGTAGGTCGTCAAGCCCCTGATTTTACTGCAGCAGCTGTTCTAGGTAACGGTGAAATCGTTGAAAACTTCAACTTTGCAGAGTTTACAAAAGGTAAGAAAGCGGTTGTTTTCTTCTACCCGCTAGACTTCACATTCGTTTGCCCATCTGAGCTGATCGCTTTTGATAACCGCTACGAAGATTTCAAAGCGAAAGGCGTTGAAGTGATCGGTGTTTCTATCGATTCTCAATTCTCTCACAACGCATGGCGTAACACAGCTATCGAAGATGGCGGTATCGGTCAGGTGAAATACCCACTGATTGCAGACGTTAAACACGAAATCTGTAAAGCGTACGACGTAGAGCACCCAGAAGCAGGTGTGGCTTTCCGTGGTTCGTTCCTAATCGATGAAGACGGCCTTGTTCGTCACCAAGTTGTGAACGATCTTCCTCTAGGTCGTAACATCGACGAAATGCTACGTATGGTAGACGCACTAAACTTCCACCAAACACACGGTGAAGTATGCCCAGCACAATGGGAAGAAGGTAAAGCAGGTATGGATGCATCACCAAAAGGTGTGGCAGCATTCCTATCTGAGCACTCTTCAGACCTAGGCAAAAAGTAATTTTGCCTCCGGCGTCCAAGCTCACTGGACGCTATGGTTGGACGATATAAAGCGACAACGCATAATGCGCAATAAGCGCAACGCCAATCAGTTTAGTAAAGTCTCAAAGCAAGCCCACACTTCGGTGTGGGCTTTTTTCATTCAGGATTAGCTTATATAGCTAAAGAAGCCATATATCGCTAAAGAGACTACATATCGCTAAAGAGACAAAAAATATCGACTTACGGACTTTATCGATCCTCGGTCTTTAAGTTCTGAGTCGCTCTCTTTATGATGAATTCAATTGATAGCGGCACCCCGCTAATGCCTAATTTAGACAATGGAGATTCAACATGGCTTACTTCTCACTTGCGTTTGGTAGCGCGACTAAAAACCGTGACGGAAAAATCATCGAAGCGTTTTTTCCAAACCCAGTGCTCAACCCAGCGGATGCGCTGGTTGACGCAGTAGCGACCGTGGCAGGTTACGAGCAAGGTAACCAGGCCATCGAAATCTCTGCGGCGCAAAGTGCAGAGCTTGCCATTGCCTTTGCTGCTCACGGTGATGTGGCGAACGCCTCGTTTGCAGAGAAAGCGGCGCAGTCTGCTCAACCATTAGTCCTTGTGGTACTTGCGACAGATGACAAACCAGCATCCGTGGCAGAAGGTTTCCTCAAGCTACAGCTGATTTCTCACCGCCTAGTTAAGCCGCATGGCACGGTGCTGGATGGCATCTTTGGCCTACTGCACAACATCGCATGGACCAACGAAGGCCCAATCGATCTACCAGAATTGGCTGAGCGTCAAATGGATGCGCGCCTAGCAGGTCGCACTCTGACGGTCGATTGTGTCGACAAGTTCCCGAAAATGGTGGATTACGTTGTGCCTGCAGGCGTTCGTATTGCAGACACCTCACGCGTTCGCCTTGGCGCACACGTCGGTGAAGGTACTACCGTGATGCACGAAGGCTTTATTAACTTCAACGCCGGCACCACAGGTGTGAGCATGGTAGAAGGCCGTATCTCTGCGGGTGTGGTTGTGGGTGACGGTTCAGACATCGGCGGCGGTGCGTCTATCATGGGTACCCTATCAGGCGGCGGTACCGTCGTGGTCTCGATTGGTGAGAACTCGCTACTTGGCGCGAACGCGGGTCTTGGTTTCCCACTGGGCGATCGTTGTACGGTTGAGTCTGGTCTTTACGTGACGGCGGGTTCTAAAGTGCGCATGCTTGATTCACAAGGTAACGAAGTCGAAGTAGTGAAAGCTCGTGACCTCGCAGGCGTTTCGGATCTGCTGTTCCGCCGCAACTCAGTGACCGGTCAAATCGAGTGCCTTGCCAACAAAACTGCGGTAGAGCTTAACTCAGAGCTGCACAGCAACAACTAATGATGCACTAGGTCATCAACGACAATGAAGGGTTGGCACCATGCCAACCCTTTTTCTCTTCGTCCCTTCTGTTTATTCTCACACTCTTCGTATGAATGCGCTCAACCGGGGTGACCATCGACTCGTGGTTTGAGCAACATCGGCACAAACTTCACCATATAAAGCCCAAAGGCAAATACCCATAACCCGGCGCTGAGGTTAACCCAACCGATCATATGCTCCGGCCATATCACGACCAGCACCGCACGCACTAACGCCGCGCACAACAGCGCAGAAAAAGCCCAACGCATATTGGGCCCTTGATAAATCGAGCGACCGGTATGCCCCATGGTAACGCGTGCAATCATTGCCAGAATGACGCCGCCAAGCGCGCCAATGGCAAACAAATGCAGCAGCGTATGGGTGGCAAAAGGATTGTCCATTACCGCGCGCAGTAACAAGCTCAGCGGTATGCACGCGTAACCAGCATGCAGCGACCACACCAAGGGCTCACTAAACGTGCGCCAAGGTCGCCAGCGGTATAACCGAATCGACTGCGCAGCTCCGGCCAACCCCATCAGCGGCGCGCCAAATTGCACCATAGTTAAAGGGAAGAAGCTCAATATGAACAGGGCTATGAGTGGCCCATTGGCACACCACTCTAGCCACACTAGACGTTCACTTTGCGTAAACTCAAAACGCCGCGCCGTAAAAAAGGGGATTACTCTGCCGCCCATGACCGATAACAGCAAGGTGAACCACCACAGCATCGCCTGCCAGACGCTACTTGACGCAAATGGCGCGACGCCTTTGACTGTGGCATAACTTGCAAAGCTCGCCACTAGCGCCAACACGATAAGCGGCACAAAGAACAGGTTTCGCCACCCTTTCACTTTGACCACTCGCCTTCCGACCTCATAGGCCAGTAGCAGCAGAAATAGGGCTTCAATAGTGGCAGTGATCCACAGAGGCACAGGCGCCCAAAACAGGCCACGCGGCACAAGCCAAAGTAGGCTCAGTAGCATCAAACAGGGACCTTTTGTACCCTGGATTCCCGTCCAATTTTGCACAGCGGTGAGCAGAAAACCGGCCACAATCGCCATGGCAAAACCAAACACCATTTCATGCACATGCCACCACAAAGCTGGCACTTGCAGAGCTTCTGGCTGGCCAGTCTGAAACATCCACACCCAGCCAACGATTGCCACGATGGCGTAGACGCTGCCGAGTAGAAAAAATGGACGAAACCCTAAGCGCCAAATTGGCGTAATGCGCTCTTCCTGCTGTTTATCTGTAATCGTAATCAAGCCTAAATCTCCACACGCGGCCCTATCAGTAAGACTCCACTAACAGCAATAATTAGACCATTTAATCAATCTAATAGAATCAATAAGATAAACGCAATTAGCTCAATCATTGATGTCTAAATGACACATATAACGATGTCTTAGTTACATCAACTCGAACTGAACATGCGCAACATTGATGCTTTTCATTTATATGCGAGCAAGGTAGCTTAAAAGAAAAAATAGAGGAGAAAGTCATGGCGCACTACATTTTCGGTTACGGCAGTTTGATGAATTCCGCCTCACGCCAACTCACAGGCAAAACCGCTCCAGCTATTCCCAGTGTCGTGCACGGGTTTAAACGCTATTGGGGAAAAGTGGACGACAGTTACACCCTCTCCCCCTTGGTGGTTGATCGAGGGGAAGGCTTAGTGAATGGCGTTTTGCTCGCCATCTCACCGGGCGAGATAAGCGAATTTGATCGCCGTGAGCGCGGCTATCATCGCGTGGCGATCCCCCACGCCAATATTGAAACGACACAACCGCTTACTCGCGAAGACAGCGTTTGGGTCTACATAAAAGACGCGCCCGAGCCCCCTTGCTCACTGATGCCCATCATGCAAACCTACGTCGATACCGTGTTGGCTGGTTGTTTGGAGATCTCCGAGAACTTTGCCGAGCAGTTTATCCACTCAACGTTTGGCTGGCATCATCCACTGGAAAATGATCGCCACCAGCCGAAGTATGGCAACCTCGCGGGCGTCACCCAAGCGCACCATCCGCATATCGATGCGTTGGTGGCTATCGTCAGGTGAAATAAGCGTGATAATTTGAAACGTTTACACCGAGCCTAAAAGCAGTAAAAACAAGCGCTAGGGCTCGTATTTGCATCTTTAAAACCGCGCAATGATTGCGTCATTTTCACAATGGGTGTTTAATGAACGAATCAGAAAACGAGGTTCAAGATGGCAACAATAAAAGACGTCGCAAAAGAAGCCGGTGTGTCGGTCGCCACGGTATCACGCGTCATTAATAAATCCCCCAAAGCAAGCAAGTCCTCCATCGCGGCCGTCACGCAAGCAATGAGCAAACTGGGCTATCGCCCAAACGCGGCAGCCAGAGCCTTAGTGAGCCAAAGCACCAATACGGTCGGCGTTTTGGTGGGGGATGTCTCTGATCCGTTTTTCGGTACCTTAGTCAAAGCGGTCGACAACGTTGCTCATGAGCATGGCAAGCATATCTTGGTCGGCAACGGCTACCACAGCTTAGAGGATGAGCGCCGAGCCATTGAGCTTTTGATCAATAACCGCTGCGATGCGTTAGTCATCCACTCAAAAGCCTTATCTGATGAAGAGCTTCAGGGCTATGCCAAAGAAGTGAAAGGCATGGTGATCATCAACCGTCATATCCCTGCGCTCGCAGAACGTTGCATCTCTTTGGATAACCACAAAGGCGCCTACCTCGCAACGGAATACCTGATTCGTAACGGCCACAAACACATCGCCTGCATCGCCTCCTCGCATCAAATTGAAGACTCGGGCCAACGTATTGAAGGGTATTTAGCGGCGCTCAAAGACCATAAGATCGATCTGTCCAAGGCGTACATTGAGTACGGTGAGCCCAATAGTGATGGCGGTGAAATCGCAATGACCAACTTACTCACCAAGTCGTTGGTCATCACTGGCGTCGTCGCTTACAACGATTACATGGCGGCGGGCGCATTGTCGGTACTCGATGAAAATGGCATTGCTGTGCCGCAGCAGGTTTCGATGATGGGGTTCGATGATGGCTTGATTGCTCGCTATGTTCATCCAAGGCTGACGACGGTGCGTTACCCCATTCAGATGATGGCCGAGAAGGCCGCGAGACTCGCCCTTGCACTCGCCAAAGGGGAACCGGAAGAGAGCGACACCATCATTTTTTCGCCCACCGTGGTGCGCAGAAACTCAGTAGAGCGACTGTCATAAACAACACCTTGTCCGCGAGATAACCTTATGAGACCGCCCTCCATGAGGGCGGTTGTATTAATGACACATAAACTGATAAATGGTCTGCTGACGATACTGCTCTTTCGGCTTTAACAGGCAACTTGGTTGCGGCCACTCTGGGTGGTTGGGCGAGTCAGGCAAAAACTGAGTTTCCAGCGCAATGCCCGCATAATCTTGATATTCGCCCCCTTCTCGTCTTGGCGCGCCGCCTAACCAGTTGCCAGTATAAAGTTGAATCGCTGGCTGCGTGGTGATGACACTGACGCTGACGCGCTCATCTTGACTTGTTAAGGTTGCGATCGGCGCCTTCACCTCTCGCTCTGGAGCGAGAAAGAAGCTGTGATCGTAGCCTTTGGCTTGTTGCTGCTGCGTGTCAGCCAATAGGTCTACCGCAACCGATTTTGGTTGGCGAAAATCGAAACTGGTGCCTTCGACGCTCACCAGATCACCCAAAGGAATCCCGACCTCGGTGGTAGGTAGGTAGTAGTCGGCTTCAATAGAGAGGGTATGCGCGCGCGCATCCAGCCCGCTAGTGGTGCCATTGAGATTGAAGTAACCGTGATTGGTGAGATTGATTGGCGTGGTTTTATCACTGGTCGCCAAATAGTCAATGTGCAGCGCATTGTCGTCACTGAGCAGATAACGCACCGAAACAGTGACATTGCCGGGAAAGCCTTGATCGCCATCTTTCGAGTGCAACGCAAACAGAACGTGCTGTTCGCTGCGCTCAACGATCTGCCAGCGTCGCTTATCAAACCCTTCGGCGCCGCCATGCAGACAATTACCCGCTTGATTGGTCGACACTTGATAGGACTCACCCTCTATCTGAAAAAGACCATTGGCGATACGGTTCGCATAACGTCCAACGGTTACCCCCAAGTAACCTTGTTGGCGCTGGAAGTCTTCCATGGCCCCTACACCAAGTAACACTTCACGTTGCTCCCCGCTCGCCAAAGGCAAACGACAACTGAGCCAAGTGGCTCCGATGTCCATCAGCACAACGCGAGTCCCCACTGCGTTGTTCAATTCGACCAACTGCGCTGCCTCACCATCATAGGCTGGCTGCGCCGTCATGGTCTCAAATAGAGCATGAGTCATGGGGTTTCCTTATTCCGCTGTAACCAGGCCAGCGCCTTGCTTGGCTTGGCAAACATAGATCGACGCTTTGAGCCCCGTTTGCGCTTCGTATTGCGCCTCAACGACGGCGCGAACATCTCCCACCAGCGCGGGCGGAACAAGCGCTACAATACAGCCACCAAAACCACCGCCGGTCATCCGTACGCCGCCTTGGTCACCGATGACCTTTTTGACCATCTCGACTAACACATCGATCTCTTTGACCGTGATTTCAAAATCGTCACGCATCGAGGCGTGCGATTTGGCCATCAGCTCACCCATGCGTTTGATGTCATTGTTTCTCAGCGCTTGTGCCGCTTCTAAAGTGCGATCGTTTTCGGTAATGACATGACGTGCACGTTTAGCTACTACAGCATCGAGCTCGGATGCTTTGGCATTGAACTCCTCAATAGTGACATCGCGCAGCGCAGGCACACCGAAAATACGTGCGGCCTCTTCACACTGCTCGCGGCGAGTGTTGTATTCACTATCGACCAGCCCACGTTTTTTATTCGAGTTGATGATCACCACTGACATCTCTGCAGGCATCGATACTGATTGAGTCTCTAGCGTACGGCAATCTAGCAACATCGCATGATTTTCTTGCCCTTCAGCGGAGATCATTTGATCCATGATGCCGCAGTTACACCCCACAAACTCATTCTCCGCTTGCTGACCGTTGAGTGCGATTTCGGCTTGAGAAATATCAAGCTTGTACAACTCTTTAAACGTCTGACCAATGACCACTTCCAACGCGGCTGACGAGCTGAGACCCGCACCTTGAGGCACATTACCACTGACCGAAATGTCCGCGCCGTTGAAGGTGTACCCTCGCGCCAACAAACACTTGACCACACCGCGAATGTAGTTGGCCCACATTTTGTCTTGCGCAAAGGTGATGGCTTGGGTGACATCGAATTCATCCACGGCGTTACCGTAATCAACCGACACCACACGCACGAGGTTATCATCACGCTTTGCCGCCGCCACCACCGTTTGGTAGTTAATCGCGCAAGGGAGAACAAAGCCGTCGTTGTAGTCGGTGTGCTCACCAATCAAGTTGACGCGCCCCGGCGCTTGAATAATGTGCGATGGCGCATAGCCTAGCACCTTCTCGAACGAGCTCTTCACATTTTGGATCAGTTCAGACATAAGGTTCTTCTCTTAAAAAATAGCATTCAGTGGGTCAACGCCACGTGCGGCGTTCACGCGTAACAGACTCGGCTTAGGCCTCTTTGTAATGCACGTCACTGACGTCTCTTAGACGCTGCGCGGCTTGCTCTGCGGTTAAGTCACGCTGGCTTTCTGCCAGCATCTCATAGCCGACCATAAATTTTCTTACCGTGGCGCTGCGCAGCAACGGTGGGTAGAAGAGTGCGTGCAGTTGCCAGTGCTCAATGTCCGTCCCTTGTTCAAAAAACGGTGCGTAATGCCAACCCATCGAGTAAGGGAAGGAGCACTGGAATAAGTTGTCATAGCGACTGGTTAACTTTTTGATCGCCAGCGCGAGATCATCACGCTGAGCATCACTGAGTTCACTCATGCGGCGGATGTGCGCTTTGGGTAACAGCATGGTCTCAAACGGCCAAGCGGCCCAGTAAGGCACTACGGCGACCCAATACTCAGTATCGACCACAATGCGCGATCCGTCTTTCAACTCGGCTTGGACATAATCAACCAACAAGTTGCGCCCGTGCTCTTCGAAGTAGGCTTTAAGGTGGCGCTCTTTGCGTTCAATTTCATTCGGCAGAAAGCTGTTGGCCCAGATTTGACCATGTGGGTGTGGCTGAGAGCAGCCCATGGTCTCGCCTTTGTTTTCAAACGCCTGAACCCATAGGTACTCTTGGCCTAACTCTTCAATCTGTTCATTCCAAGTGTCAATCACCCCACGAATTTGAGCCACGGGTAATTCCGGCAAGGTTTTGCTGTGATCGGGAGAGAAGCAGATCACGCGGCTCAAGCCTCGCACACCTTGGGTTTTAAATAGCGGATTGTCAGACTCTGGCGCGTCTGGAGAATCAACCATCAGAGCGGCAAAGTCGTTATTGAACACATAGGTGCCGCGGTAATCAGGATTCACATCGCCAGAGATACGAGTGTTGGTAGGACAAAGAAAACAGTGCGCATCGTAACGAGGCAACGCATCCTGCGCGGGCTTTTCATCTGCGCCACTCCAAGGGCGTTTTGCTCGATGAGGCGAGACTAATATCCACTGCCCAGTCAATGGGTTATAGCGGCGATGTGGGTGATCCACAGGATTAAATTCAATATTCGACATCTTACTTACTCAACCTTAAACACAAAAACTCTTAACTGTTTGCTTAACCTTTGCCTAACTCATGCCCAGCTCGGCTCGCTGCGCGTTATGACGCGCCGTAACCTTGAGGGTTTGTGGACTGCCATTTCCATGTATCGGCCGTCATATCTGCTATGCTGCGGCTCGCTTTCCAACCCAGCTCTCGTTCTGCTTTCTCGGTGCTGGCAAAGCACTGGGCAATATCTCCTGGGCGTCTTGGGCACAGCTCATACGCAATCGGCTGACCGCAGGCTTGGCTAAAGGCATTGACCATCTCAAGCACACTGGAGCCTTGGCCGGTCCCCAAATTAAAAATGTGCAACCCAGCGCGCGCGCCTACCGATTTCAATGCTGCGATGTGCCCATCCGCTAAATCCATCACATGAATGTAGTCACGCACTCCGGTGCCATCGGGTGTCGGGTAGTCACTGCCAAAGACCGACAATTTTTCTCGCCGCCCCACCGCAACTTGAGCGATGAAGGGCATCAAATTATTTGGAATGCCTTGCGGATCTTCTCCCATTGAGCCTGATGGATGGGCGCCGACTGGATTGAAATAGCGCAGCAAGGTAATGCTCCAATCGTTTTCCGCCGCAAAGAGATCCGATAAGCACTGCTCGACCATGTACTTACTGCGACCGTATGGGTTGGTCGTCGCGCCTGTCGGTGACTCTTCGGTGATCGGAACGCTAGCCGGGTCGCCATACACTGTCGCGGAAGAGCTAAACACTAAGCTTTTCACGCCCGCTTTACGCATGCAGCGCGCCAACACTAAGGAGCCATTCACGTTGTTGTCATAGTATTCGAGTGGCTTGGCTACCGACTCCCCGACCGCTTTCAATCCAGCAAAATGAATCACGGCGGCAATGTCATGCTGAGCAAAAACACCATCGAGAAACGCCTCATCGCGCACATCACCTTGATGAAAAATCGGCTTCACCTTGGTGAGCGCTTCAATACGGTTCAACACTTCTTGATTGGCATTGCAGAGGTTGTCGATAATCACAGGCTCCATGCCTGCTTCGATCATCTGTACACATGTGTGGCTACCGATGTAACCCATTCCACCCGTTACTAATACTTTCACTGTTTGCCTCGCTCTGGTTCGCAATCGCTCAGAAATGACTCTGCTTGCTCAAAAGTCTAGCAATCATTCGCGCCTAGTTTCCGTGATCAATTTCTCATAGTGTAAACGTTTCCACAAATTACTCACCAATAATGGATTTGACTGCTACCCGCCCCTTTTCCTTAGCCCGTCAGAAAGAGGACTACCGGCCAAGGAAGCCAAAGCCATCAATATCTCTATCAAGGTCACAATCCCTAACTAAACTTTGTGAAACGTTTTCACAGAAGAGAAAAATTATGGACATTTTCTCATCAAGTAAGAATCATAACGAAGAAACTGATTTGCATATCCAGCCCAGCACCGGACAATTTGCGACTTTGCCTTTGCCAGCCCTACCGCACCCTGCAAACTCGCCACCGGGGCACCACAGTTAGGACCACCCATGCCAAATACGATAGATAAACGCATGAAGATCGTCGCACTCACTTGGCCGCTATTTGTCGAGATCTTGCTGCGAACAGCGCTCAATACTAGCGATGTCTTCATGCTCAGTGGTTTCTCTGATAAAGCCGTTTCGGCGGTGGGCGTCATCTCTCAACTGTCGTTCTTTTTGATCATCGTCTCGTCGATGGTCAGCAGCGGCACGGGTATTTTGATTGCGCAATACAATGGTTCAGGCCGTGTACAAGATTCTGCCCATGTTAGCGTCGCCAGTATTTTTCTCTCTGCCCTGGTCGGTATCTGCCTGAGTGGACTGTCGATCTGGGGCGCTTACGCGTTTCTGCCGCTCTATGGATTAGAAGCTCAGGTCGAACAGTACGCCCAAGAGTACCTGCTGATCAGCGGCGCGATGACTTTTAACGTCACCCTCGGCATCGTGCTGACCACTATTTTGCGCAGTAACGGCTTTTCCCGCTCTCCCATGGTGGTCAACTTGGTGTGCGGCGTGCTCAATATCATCGGTAACTACATCGCCCTTTATCAGCCTTTTGGCTTGCCGGTCTATGGGGTACAAGGGGTGGCGATTGCCACTGTCGTCAGTCAGGTGCTCAGCACCGTGATCCTCTGGGCGGCGGTTAAACGCTCTGGCATCGAGATACCATTTGCCGAGTATCGAGCAATCCCTCGCGTTATCTACTCACGCATCGTCAAAATTGGCGCCATGAATGCCGGAGAAGTGCTCTCTTACAACATGGCGCAAATCTGCATCACCTTTTTTATCGTCCAGATGGGTACCGCCTCATTGGCCGCCTTCACCTACGCACAGAACATCGCTCGCCTCTCCTTTGCCTTTGCGCTTGCCCTCGGGCAAGGTAGCCAGATTCAAGCGGGCTACTACATAGGCCGCGGTTGGATTGACTCGATTTTGTCTCTAGTGCAAAAGTATTTTGTGGTTGGCTTTTGCGTCTCGACGCTGTTGACGGTCATCGTCTACTTGCTGAGCGATCCCATCATCGCCCTCTTTACCACAGAGCCGGAGATCGCCGCCCTAACCGCGACCTTGATTGCCGGTTCGATTGTCCTCGAAGCAGGGCGCGTCTTTAACCTCATCTTTATCTCGGCGCTCAAAGCCGCTGGCGACATCAAGTTCCCGGTTAAAATGGGCATCATCAGTATGTGGGGGTTCGGTGTCGGCATGAGCTATGTATTTGGCGTCTACTGGGGCTATGGCGTGCTCGGTGCCTGGATGGCGATTGCACTCGACGAGTGGTTTCGCGGCATCATCATGGCAAGGCGTTGGCGCTCAAAAGTGTGGACACGCTACACCCTTCAGTGATCGACCATTTGTCATCAGTAACCAGACCGTCGTTAAACAACAGGGATAGCGCTCGCTATCCCTATTCATATTTATCCCCTACTCCTCGTCAGCTTGAGCGTGGCTCAACGACAGTGTCACCTGATAGCGATAGCGTTTATCACTCAGAAGATAAGCCCGATGCACGCTAGGCGTCCACGAATCGTCACCGCCCACGCCCATATGCGCACCATCAATTCGCACGTAACAGGTGTCCCCTTTGGTTAACTCATGCGTATGTTTGGCACTGGCTAAGTTGCGCAAACTGTAGCGACTGACGGCAAAATGAAATTGCCCCTCGATGAGCAACTCACCCACTTTGGCCTGCGTGACATCACAGCGCAAGCCGTTGTCACTTGGGAAAATGTACGGCGTGTGCATCGCATCCAGCGATTGTTGATAGCTCCCGATGTGCGCAGACGCTAATCGGTCCGGATAGTTCTCATGTGGGCCGCGGCCCAGCCAAGAGACCTGTTCTATAGACTCGTGATGCTCGCCATCGTACAACGCCAGCTCTAAACCGATACGCGGCAGTGGGGGTAGATGCTGAGCAAGCGTCACATCGACATCCAAACTCACACTGCCATCACTGGCCACCGTATAGCGCCACGTCGAGCGGATCAGCGCCTTACCTTGATGGGAATAACGCTGCTGACTCACCACCACAATTCCTTGCTCAGCTTGATACCATTCAAACTGCTCAAGCTCTCGGGTCAATGAATCGAGCCCTATCGACTGCCAACGCGCAAACCAAGAATTGGGGTCGAGCTTGTTGGCCTCACTGGTGCCAATATCATTGTCAAGCGGAGCCCGGTAGAAGTTATCGACGATCGGTGCGGTCAGCTTTTCGCTGTCGTTGACTTTCCAACTGACGATCGCGCCTATTGATTTGTCAAACTCGAGCGCAAAATCATCACTGTAGACCAGCAAGGCTTTTGCGCTGTCAGAGGTATTGATAGCGCCAACAGGCTTGATGTTCGGACTCGGTAGCGCCGTTTCAACTGAGAGTTCCAGTTGCTCGATGGCGGTCACATGGCCGGCGCTTGCCCAAGCAGTCTCTTGGCGAAGGCGCACCTCTAGGTTGAGGTAATACGGGGCGCAGCGACCACTGCTGATGGGCTGCTCGCTCAAGGTTAAGCTTTGCATCGATTTTGCCGCCAAATTGAGATCAAGCTGACCACGGTGCAGCACCTCTCCTTCACAAGTGACACTCCAATCAAGTATCTCGTTGTCACTGGCGCTAAACAGGTACTCACTCTCTACCTCGATCACCAATGGCTGAGTCGATAGCAGGCGGAACTGGTAAAACTGCTGCGCTTTTTTGACTTCCTGCAGGGTGGGATGCGCGCTTCTATCTGGGAACAGAAGACCATTGATGCAAAACTGACGATCATTGATTTCATCACCAAAATCCCCGCCATAGGCCCAATACGTTTGGCCATCCGGCGCTATCTTAGTTAGACCTTGATCGACCCAATCCCAAATGAATCCCCCTTGCAAGCGCGGGTTATCTCGAAACGCTTGCCAGTAGTGCGTAAAGCTGCCGAGGCTGTTACCCATCGCATGAGCGTATTCACATAAAATCAGGGGACGCGTCTCATCAGGCAGTGCAATGGATTTACGAATCCCGACACGCGGCGTGACCTGTGGTTGATGCTTCACGACTGGCAGATCCCAATCGACCCGTGCGTACATCGGACATAGGATGTCGGTCGCGGCGGTCATCGCGCCGCCGCCTTCATATTGGACAGGTCGAGAAGGGTCACGCTGTTTGACCCATTGATACATCGCATGATGGTTATTCCCGATCCCCGACTCGTTGCCAAGCGACCAAATGATGACACACGCATGGTTCTTATCGCGCTCCACCAGCCGAGTGATACGGCGCAGGTAGGCCGGTAGCCATTCACTGTCGTCGGACAAGCGGCACATCGGAAACTGGCCGTGGGTTTCAATGTTGGCTTCATCCACCACATAAAGACCATACTCATCGCACAGTTGATACCACAGAGGATGGTTTGGATAGTGCGCAGTACGTACCGCGTTGAAATTGTTCTGCTTGAGCAGTTGGATGTCGCGGAGCATATCTTCTCTTGTCATCACATGACCAAGCTCTGGATGATGCTCATGACGATTGACGCCACGGATGAGCACCGCTTCGCCATTCACTTTCAGCTGACCGTGCTCAATACGTACCTCACGAAAACCGACCGAATACGCCTCACAATCGATCACCGTGTCATGCTCATCAAGCAAGCTAACAACGGCGCGATACAAGTAAGGGCGCTCTGCGCTCCATAGTATCGGCGCTTGAACGTCAAGGGCATGCTGCGCTTTATCGCTCCACGGCCCTTTTTCATCGACAAACTGTAATCCCACCGTGCTGACTTGCTCTGCGACCAGCTGCTTTTTGGCATCAAACAGACGCACACGTACGCGATTGGCGACCTCTTTTTGCGATAAAGTGGTCGTCACACCAAGCGTGGCCTGATGAAACCCTGCCGCCAACTCAGTGCGAATCTCCACATCTTGAATGTGCAGTCGCGGTTTTCGGGTTAAGGTGACATCACGGAAAATACCGCTTAGCCACCACATATCTTGATCTTCCAAGTAGGAACCGTCACACCAACGCATCACCATGACCGTCAACTGGTTACGCCCCTCCTGAAGATAAGGCGTTAGATCAAATTCGGCGGGCAAACGGGCATCTTGCGAATAACCGACCCACACGCCATTGCACCACAGGTGAAAGGCACTGTTGACGCCATCAAAGGTGACCCACGTTAACTCATTGGGCTGTGGCAACACCTCAAACGTGGTGCGATAAACCCCAGTCGGATTGTGCTTCGGCACGATTGGCGGCGTGTCCGCAAACGGATATTTCACATTGGTGTAAATTGGCCGATCGTCAACCTGCGGCTGTAACTGCCAGTTGGATGGCACCGTGATTGGCGACCAAGCGCTGTCATCAAAACTTTTCTCAACACACGCTTCTGGCACCTCACTCGGCGCCGAGAACAGCATAAACTGCCATTGACCATTCAAGCACGTTTGCTGGGCAGACCCTCTCCCTTGCAAGGCATCGTCTTCGTTTTGGTAAGCGTGGAAAGGGGCATGTGCGGGCAGAACATGGTGGTGGGTGACGTGATGATTTTCCCACTCTCGCGCTGCCAGAATATCGGCAAAAGTTCTCATAACAACACTCTTAATCTCAGTGATAAAAAAGAGCGCACTGACTCGAGAGGCCACGAGTGGAGCAGTGCGCTCAGTCGGCTGACTCTGGCAGGTCTATGTACAGGGGAATAGACTCGCCGTCAGCGTATCAAAACCTTATTTGAAGGTGCGTTTGCTGACCTTATCCAGTTTTTGCAAAATGTCGTCGATGCGATCAGGGTGAACCATGAACTCTTGGAAGCCCTTCATCCCTTCTTTCGCCATTGCAGGATCGGTATCTCGGTCATAGAACTGCGCCGTACCTTCCGCGTTCGCCAGCATTTCCACCCCTTTGTCTAGGAACGGATCCGCTTTCGCTTTCGCTTTGTTGTTGGTTGGGATCTGCAACAACATCTCGTTGATCAATTGCTGATTTTCCGCACGAGCGACAAACTGAAGGAACTTACGTGCGTCTTCTTTGTTTTTCGCTTTTGATGGGATGTGAATCGTATCCATCGGCGCGTCTTCCGCCATCGGAACGGAAGGGTCGATCACCGGGAATTGGAAGAAGCCCATTTTGCCATCCAACTCTTTCGGGAAGTTAGGGGTAATGAAGTTACCCATCAGATACATCGCCGCCTGACCGTTGTAGAGGAACGGCTGCGCCTCTTGCCAGGAATATGACGCATGGTTTTCTAGGAAATAACCAGGCTCCACCAACTGTGCCCAGTTCGCGAAGGTTTTCTTCACTCGCTCATCGGTGTAAGGCACTTTGCCGTCCATCAACTGGATATGGAAATCGAGGCCGTTGGTACGTAAGTTGATGTAATCAAACCAACCCGCCGCCGTCCAAAGATATTTAGTACCGATGGTGAACGGTGCCACGCCATTCTCTTTCAATGTCGCCGAGGCTTTAAGTAGATCGTCCCACGTTTTTGGCTCAGCAATACCGTACTGCTCAAAGATGTCTTGGCGGTAGTAGATACCCCATTGGTAATAAGTGTAAGGCACACCGTATTGCTTGCCGTTGACCGTCATCGCGGGCGCCGAAGCGGTGAAGTCTTGCTTCATATTGTTGTCTGTCCAGATGTCACTCACATCTTCAAACAGGCCACGATCAACGAAGGTTTTCATACGGTTACCCGCATACCAGAACACCACATCCGGCGGCGAAGTCACCAACCAGTTACGGATGGTCGTTTTATACGCTTCATGATCGTAGAGGTTATATTTGACGGTGACATCCGGGTACTCTTGCTCAAATCGCTTGATGATTTCAGCCCACGCCTCTTTAGGTGCAGGGTCTGAGGCGTCAGAGTTGATCACCAAAGTGCCAGCCCATGCGGATGTCGAAAGAGTTGCACCGAGTATTGCGGTAGCAGCAAGGTGTTTCACGTATTTCATATTCAGGTCCTTGTTATTGAGCCTAAGGCTCTTGGTCCAATTTATTGTTTTGTTGCTGTGTAGAGTCTGTTACTGCATAGACCTGCTGGTGAGCCAAATGGGGGTTTCGCCCACCAGCAATTTGTTAATCCTATTATCCTTTGGTCGCACCTAGGGTTAAGCCGGCGATGAAATGACGCTGCATGGTAAAAAACAGCACCACAGGTGGAATCGCCGCAACGATCGCGCCTGCCGACATCAGCTGCCAAGACGCTAGCCACTGACCTTGCAGTGAGCTAAGCCCCGCAGTAACCGGACGGACTTCATCACTTTGCACTAAGACCAATGCCCAGAAGAAGTCGTTCCAGATGAAGGTGAAAACCAGCACCGCCAACGCCGCTAATGCTGGGCGAACCAAGGGCAATACTACGTGCCAGAAGATCTTCCATTCGGTGACCCCTTCCACGCGCGCCGCTTCAATCAAGGCATCCGGAATACCGACGATGAAATTGCGCATAAACAAGGTACAAAATCCGGCTTGAAACGCGATATGGAAGAAAATGAGCGCCCAATGGGTGTCGTAGAGACCCAAGCTGATGGTCAAATCGCGCACTGGGATCATCAGGATCTGGAAGGGTACAAAGTTACCCGCGATGAACATCGCGAAGATCCAGATGTTTGCCTTGAAGTTGTACTTCGCTAAGGCAAAGCCCGCTAATGTCGACAGCGCCACCGCCCCAGCAACCGCAGGCAAAGTGATCATCAAACTGTTGATCAGGTATTGACCCATTGCGGTTGAGGTAAAGACTTGAGTGTAGTTTTCGAGAAACTGGATTTCGCTTGGCCAGCCCCAGTAATTACCAGTGTTGATGTCTTCTATCGAGCGAATTGAGGTCATCATCACCGCAATCAATGGCAGTAACCACATCACGATCGACAGTGGCAACGCGACGCGATAGCTGATATTGACAAAACGGCCAGATTTTTGAATTGGTTGTGGGTACATTATTTTTCACTCCTCAACATACGCCATAAGAAGTACGCGATGTACACATCCATGATGAGGAACAACACAACGGAAACTGCCGCGCCATAACCCATTCGGTAGTTAAAAATGGACTCTTCATACATCTGGTAAGCCAATACCGTCGAGCTGCCCCAAGGGCCACCGGCTGTCATGGTGGCAACCAAGTCAAATGAGCGCAGCGCACCAATCACGGTCACCACAATCGCAATGAAGGTCGCAGGGCGAAGCTGCGGTAACACCACGTACCACAACATGCGCCACTTTTTCGCACCATCAAGACGCGCCGCTTCAAGCTGCTCTGGATCCAAGTTGTTCAAACCCGTGAGGTACAAAATCATGCAGTAAGAAATCTGCGGCCACAGACCGGCGGCAATGATGCCGTAAGTGACGTAATCTTCGTTGGCCAAAATAGAAACCGGCTCGAAACCGAGACCACCCAACACAATATTGAACAAGCCAAACGACGGGTCATAGAACCAAGCAAACACCAAACCGACGACCACTTGCGAAATAACAAAGGGGAAGAAGAACAGCGATTTAACAACACGAATCCCTCTCACCTGTTGGTTAAGAAAGAGCGCGATCGCTAAACCAATCGGCGGGGCGAGCATAAAGAACACTAGCCAAAGGAAGTTGTTTTTCAATGAGGTGTAAAACGCATCGGAATCAAACAACTCACGATAGTTGTCTAGGCCGACCCATGTTTTTTCACCTAGCCCATCCCATTCAAAGAAACTGAGCCAAATACTGTCTAGAATCGGATAGATAACATAAACGGCAAAAATCGCCATCGCAGGCGCTAAAAACAGCCAAGGGGAGAGCTTGGCACTCACCCGAGATTTACGTCTGGCTGAGGGGAGACGATTTTCTGGGTATATCGTTTTCACAGATTGCTCCATTTTGTGTGACTCCTTGTCACATCTCGTCGTTTCTGTTCGTTAAAGTTTCACTTATATAAAGTAGACAAAAAGAAACCAAAAGATGAAGTTTTATCGCATCTACGAATACATATTAGCCATCCACTTTATTTTATATAGGGAGAGAAATTGATTTTGTAAACGTTTCCACAAAATTCACCTATTTTCCTCCAAAAACCATGACAAGGATCAACTATTGCCATTGAGCAACTAACAAAAATCGCGGAAAAGCGTATGTTTTAGACAGAAACAAAAAACAACTCACGTTAAACGAGCACATTCGCTCATAAAACGAAATTTTTAAGCCATATGGGCAAGGAGTATTTATGGCTGACATCAGCTTAAAGAAAGTCATCAAGCGTTTCGGTGACGTTCAAACCATCCATGGTGTGGATCTTGAGATCGACAATGGAGAGTTTGTGGTTTTTGTTGGACCATCCGGTTGTGGTAAATCGACCCTGCTTCGTCTTGTGGCTGGTTTAGAAGAGATCACCGAAGGCGAAATCAGTATCGACAACCACATCGTCAATGACGTTGATCCTGCCGAGCGAGGCGTGGCGATGGTATTCCAATCTTACGCCCTCTACCCTCATATGACTGTTGAAGAGAATATGGGCTTTGGCCTGAAAATGAACGGTCACCCTAAAGAGTACATCGACAAGCAAGTGAACGGCGCGGCGAAAACGCTACAGCTTGATCACTTGTTGCAGCGTAAACCAAAAGAGCTCTCTGGCGGTCAGCGTCAGCGTGTCGCTATTGGCCGCGCCATTGTACGTAACCCCAAAGTGTTCCTTTTTGATGAGCCCCTCTCCAACCTCGATGCAGAACTGCGCGTCGACATGCGTCTGCAAATCGCCAAGCTGCATCAAGATCTGCAGAACACCATGATCTACGTAACGCACGATCAAGTCGAAGCCATGACGCTCGCCGATAAAATCGTCGTCCTGCGCGATGGTCGTGTTGAGCAGGTGGGCTCGCCGCTAGAGCTCTACCACAAACCGCAAAACGAATTTGTTGCTGGCTTCATCGGCTCACCGAAAATGAACTTCATTCCAACCCAAGTCGAGCAAGCCAATAGCTCTGGCCTGACCTTGGTGAGTCAAGACGGCAAGGTATTCCATCTGCCCGCGGTGCAACGCGCACTCCACGCTGGCGATAAAGTCACTCTCGGTATTCGTCCTGAACATTTAGAGATCAACCATGACAACCCAGTCCAGATTGAGTTCCAAAGTGAAGTGGTCGAACGGTTAGGCAACAGCACCTACATGTTTGGTCAATCTTGTGGCGTTGATGGGTTCAAAGTGCACCTACCCGGCGATCAAGAGGTCACCAAGTTCCAAACTATGGCGCTGAGCTGCAAACAGAGCGACTGTCACCTCTTCGATGACCAAGGCATTCGCATAGAGTAAGGCGTTTTAACTCCTCACGTTGAACAGGTCAGCCCTTTGGCTGGCCCTGTTTGTTATCCCCTCTCTTTATCACTCGTATTCACTCGCCCAATTTGTTACTGAGCTTTTCTGTGCCAATCTTTGTCATAAAAGTGACACATTCCATTGAGACCATGACGCCCTTACTGACGAGGCCAACCTTCCTCTCTCTATAATGCCTTGTTTTTCAATCACACTAAGGACGCGTTGAGCAATGCTAGCGATTTTCAAAACCTTCTTTTGGCTAGGCTGGATTAGCTTTGGTGGCCCTGCCGCCCATATCGGTTATTTTCGTCATACCTTTGTAGAAAAACGCCGATGGCTCAGTGATGAGGAATACGCGCAAATCGTCGCGCTCAGTCAGTTTCTACCCGGCCCAGGTTCAAGCCAAGTCGGCTTCGCGTTAGGCTACAAAAAAGGCGGATTGCTTGGTGCCCTTGCCGCCTTTATCGGCTTTACCACCCCCTCTATCGTGATCATGTTGGCGCTCGCATTGGTCAGCAGCCAAGTCACCGATGCCACGTTGTTTCAACATATCGTCCACGGACTGAAGTTACTGGCAGTGGTTGTGGTCGCCGATGCCACCTTAGGGATGTACAAGAACTTCTGCCAAACTCGCCTAAGCGTCAGCCTCTGCGTGGCGACTGCGATCGCACTGCTCGTTATGCCGAGCATTGTCACCCAAGTAATGGTTTTGTTGCTGGCCGCTGCGATTGGCGTAAAGTTCTTAGGCCGCGAAACGTCAACGCCGCCGAGTGCCTTTACTCCAAGCCTATGGCCTCTCGCACTTTTTGCTGTGCTGTTCATGGGTTTACCCTTAGTCGCAGCACGTTCTGATGCATTGCAGCTGTTTAATGATTTTTTCCAAGCGGGTAGTTTGGTTTTTGGTGGCGGTCATGTGGTTCTGCCACTGCTGCAAGAGTTGGTCGGTGATAGGCTGTCACAAGATCTCTTCCTCACCGGGTACGCCGCCGCACAAGCCGTCCCGGGTCCGATGTTCACGTTTGCCACTTACATCGGCTACGCCTTACTGCCGAACGCGCCGATTTTTGGGGCTCTACTGGCCACCCTCGCGGTCTTCTTACCCGGGTTTCTGCTGCTCTTAGGCGTACTGAAAAACTGGCAATCGTTGGCGCAAAGGCCCGCCGTATCAGGCGCGTTGCAAGGCGTGAATGCCGCCGTGGTGGGATTATTGTTGGCGGCCTTGTATCAACCTGTGTTTAGTAGCGCGGTTTTATCGTCGATGGATCTGGCGCTCGTCGTGCTCGGTATTTACTTGATGAAACAATACAAACTACCGATTGTATGGATGGTGGTGCTCTTTATGCTGTTAGGCGCGGTGGTCGGCCCCCTTACCCTCTAGTCGTTCTCACAGGGTTTGCGAGCGTGCAAAGCGCTCGCAAATGTATCGCTATATACAACACAATGTCAGACGGCTCACATCTACACCGTTCGCTTCACCTTGAAATCCTCTGTTTCATCACATCTTACCAGTTTGCCCCCTAGGATTCGCTTCACTCACTTTTCATTTACATGCTAAAGTTAACAAGCTGTTAACAATAAAAATAATGTACCCATTTGCCAATAACACGGAGTTAGAGAATGATTCAGCCTAACGAGTTACGCAAACCGTCCTGTGCTCTCCCCCCACCGAACGAGATGATTTTGAAATGGGCAGAGGAACGCCCGAATCAGGTCTATCTAAAACAGATCATCAACCGCCAGTTTGTCGAATACACTTACGCCGAGGTTGCAGACAAAGCGCTCAGATTAGTCTCAGCACTGCAAGCGCTAGGTCTTAAACCACGTGACAAAGTCGCACTGGTATCGAAAAACTGCGCCGAGTGGTTCATTTGTGACTTGGCGATGATGTTGGGCGATTTTGTCAGCGTGCCCATCTTCCCGACCGCCGGTGCCGACACGATTGAATACTGTGTGACCCATAGTGAAAGTAAAGCTCTGATTGGCGGCAAACTCGATGATGCTGGCGCCACTCAGGAAGTGATTGATGGACAAGCAGACTTGATTACTATCGCGCTGCCCTATGACACTGCGCCAAAGTGCCAACATCAGTTCAACGACTTAATGGCGCAGCATGCTCCAACGGATTTTCGCGCCGAGCACTGCGATGATAAGTTAATGTCGCTGGTGTATACCTCAGGCACATCGGGTCTACCGAAAGGGGCAATGTTGACTTATGGCGCATTCAGCTGGTCTGCGCAGCAGTTGATCAATCATATCGGCATTGAAGAGAACGATCGCCTATTCTCCTACCTCCCTTTGGCGCACATTACCGAGCGTGTGTACATCTTTGGGTCCTCCATCATGGGTGGCGTCCAAACGGCCTTCCCAGAGTCACTTGATACCTTTATCGAAGATGTCAAAATGCAGCGCCCGACTCTGTTTATCTCTGTTCCCAGACTCTGGACTCTGTTCCAACAACGTATCCAAGATAAATTGCCACAGAAGAAGCTCAATATTCTGCTCAAGATTCCGTTCGTTAATTCCCTTATCAAGAAAAAGCTCGCCGATGGCCTGGGCTTAGATCAAGCGCGCGTGCTCGGCTGTGGCTCTGCGCCGGTGTCACCCGCTTTGCTCGATTGGTATCACAGTGTCGGCCTCAATATTACTGAGGCTTGGGGGATGACTGAGTCCTTTGCCTACAGCACACTCAACTACCCGTTCCGCGCTGATAAGATTGGCAGTGTCGGCAATGCTGGCCCCGGAATCGAACTCAAAATTGCCGACGATGATGAAATCATGGTACGCAGTAAAGGGATGTTCTCTGGCTACTACAAAAATGACATTGCCAGTCAGGAGTCATTCGACAGCGAAGGTTGGCTACATACTGGCGACATCGGCGCTATCGATGCTGAAGGCTACTTGACCATTCAAGGA
Source organism: Vibrio sp. R12-SW3-ISO1 (assembly GCF_059834005.1). Taxonomy (NCBI): domain Bacteria; kingdom Pseudomonadati; phylum Pseudomonadota; class Gammaproteobacteria; order Vibrionales; family Vibrionaceae; genus Vibrio; species Vibrio sp. R12-SW3-ISO1. Next base: position 17,545 of record NZ_JCBDGK010000043.1, on the reverse strand, counting down.
CGCAAAAAAGACACTTTCAAAACCGCCAAAGGTAAATTTGTCGCTCCAGTGCCAATTGAGAAGAAACTGTTCGAATACAGCCGCGTTGAAATGATGTGTTTAATTGGCCTCGGTCTGCCCGCCCCGATTTTGCTCGTCGTCCCGCATGACTTTCCTAACTTTGACCGTGCTCGCTATGAACGCACCACCAAAAAAGTGATTGCGCGGATGAACCAAGAGCTCGAATCGCATGAGCAAATCAAAGGGGTACTGATGATCAAAGAACCGTGGAGCATCGAAAATGGCATTCTAACGCCCACACTCAAGATCAAACGCCATGTACTGGAGCAGAAGTACCACGACATGGGCCACAACTGGCCGAAAGGTCAACTCGTTGTCTGGGAAGAGTAACGCTAGTCGCTCTATCTTATCGAGAAGTTAAGGAGAACGTGGTTCTCCTTTTTTTCGTCATGTATAGTGACGAGCAAAATGTGATTGAAAAGGATCGTCTATGGATGCAAGGCTGCATCATCTTCCGGGGTTACGGTATTTCGAAGTCGCGGCGAGGCACAACAGCTACAGTCGAGCGGCTGAAGCGCTGTTCGTCAGTCAGGCGGCGGTGAGCCAGAAAATACGTCAACTTGAAGATGGCTTAGGATGCAAACTGTTCGTGCGTGATGGTCGAGAAATGCGCCTCACTGAGCAAGGCAAGGTGCTGTATAAGCATGTCTCTCAAGGGTTCGAACAGATCATTTCAGGGCTCAATCAGATTCAAGCTGAACCGGTCGAAGGGTTGCTCTGTGTCAGCTCTACGCCTTCATTTGCCTCTCGTTGGTTATTGCCACGTCTATGGAAGTTCTCAAGCCAGCATCCCAACATCCCCATTCGGATCATCACTAGCTGTGACGCGCCAAACTTAAAACAAGGTGAAGCGGATGTGGTTATTTGGCAAGGTGAGACGCTGGGTGAAGAGTGCCCATCGAAACTTCACAAAGAGTTCCTGTTTGAAGAGATCATCTATCCTTTTTGCTCCCCTCACTTAGCCAAGTCCATTAACCTGACTCAACCCGAGCAGCTGCTCGCCAGTTGGTTAATTCACTATGAGTCTGGCGGTTACCCTTGGAAAAGTTGGTTTGCTAAAGCCGGTATAGAGATGGAAAAAGAGTCGGTTCGTTGGATGGATGTCAGTACCTTCGATCACGCGATGAACGCCGTCATGGCCGGGCATGGCGCCTGCTTAGTCTCTGACTCACTCGCGGCTGATTACGTCGAACGTGGACTACTCATGAAGCCCTTCGATATCGGCATGACCCCGGGTATTCAATTTAATCTCTTCTATGATCGTGAATCGACAAGGCGCGATCGTATTCAAGCTTTCGCCCACTGGCTGAGTAATGAAATTGCCCCTTGTGAATGACATCGCCCCCAGCGATACCTCGCTAGGGGCGTGTTACGTTTAAGCTTAGACCCGACCCGATTATTGGGTTCTTAGACGTTGCCAGTACTTCTCATACACAGCTAAGGTCTCAGCACCAACATCGTTAATGAACTCCCCTTTCTTGATGTCTTCCACCGCTGGGAAAATCGTCGTGTTATTCTTAAGTTCATCAGCCAGCAATGCGCGGCCTGCGTTCGTTGCGGACGCATAGCCTAGGCTATTGACGATCTCAGCTTGCTGCTCAGCTTGGTACATAAAGTTAATGAACTTGTGTGCCAATGCTTTGTTTTGGCTGCCTGATGGAATAGTAAAGTTATCCATCCACAATACCGCGCCCTCTTCTGGCATCACAAACTTCAGCTCTGGCATTTCGACTTGGCCTTGGTAGGCATTACCATTCCACTGCATACCCACAGAGGCTTCACCGGAAACGTAAGGCATTTGTGGTGCATCTGAGTTATAGAGTAGGACGTTATCTCTCAAGGCTACTAACGATTCGTAGGCCTGCTTGATCTCGTCTTCGTTCTTCGTGTTGATGCTATGACCGTTCAATTTCAGCGCCATACCAAATACGTCACGAATATCGTCGATCAGCATCACCTGTTGTGCGTATTTCGCATCCCAAAGCTGCGCCCATTTGGTGACAGGCTCGTCGACAAGGGATTCATTGTAGCTGATGCCCGTCACACCCCAAATGTAAGGCAAAGAGTAACGGTTGTCAGGATCATGAGCTTGGCCCAATAACCCTTCCATCGCGTCGCCCATATTAGGGACTTGCGCATGATCTATCTCAGCCAGTAGTCCTTCACGTCCCATTTTCTCGATAAAGTAGGCCGAAGCGAATACGACATCGTAACCCGAGCCTTTCACCAGTTTTAACTTGGTGTACATTGATTCATTATTTTCAAATGTTGAATAGTTAATCGTTACGCCTTCTTGTTTCTCGAACGCTTTTAATGACGCTTCTGGCAAGTAGCCACCCCAAGCGTAAACGTTCAAAACTTTATTATCTGCGTGAGAAGAAAGGCTGAGTAACAATGCGCTCAGACCCACTACTTTAGAAAACACTTTCATGGTATGCGATCCAACCTGTCCAGCAACGCGCTGGGATTCGGGTGCATAATTATTTAATTGTTAATCAATTGAAAGGGAAATTAATTAATCGTTATGAACAATATTTGTTATCGCTTAGCGAGCGCCGATAACTGCTGGTCTAAAGAGAAAACGTGGTCAAAAACAGGCATAAAAAAACCTCCGATGCTTTCGCATCGAAGGTTTGTACTCATCACATATGTGATACGTGGTTAAGAATTACTTCTTAGCGTTGCGCTCTTTCACTTCAGCGATAACTTGCTCAGCAACGTTTGCTGGACATGGTGCGTAGTGAGCAAACTCCATAGAGAACTGACCACGACCAGAAGTGATAGTACGTAGGTGACCGATGTAGCCGAACATCTCAGATAGAGGAACGTCAGCTTTAATACGAACACCTGTTGCACCAGCTTGTTGATCTTTGATCATGCCACGACGACGGTTGAGGTCACCGATTACATCACCTACGTTGTCATCTGGTGAGAATACGTCAACGTGCATGATAGGCTCTAGAAGCTGAGCACCTGCTTTAGGCATAGACTGACGGAATGCACCTTTCGCTGCAATTTCGTAAGCGATTGCTGATGAGTCAACTGCGTGGAAGCCACCGTCGAATAGCTCAACTTCTACGTCTAGCGTAGGGAAGCCAGCTAGAACACCCGTTTCCATCATGCTCGCGAAGCCTTTCTCTACTGCAGGCCAGAATTCTTTAGGTACGTTACCACCAACAACTGTTGACTTGAACGTAAAGCCAGAGTTTGGCTCACCTGGTTTGATACGGTAGTCAATCTTACCGAACTGACCAGAACCACCAGACTGCTTCTTGTGCGTGTAGCTATCTTCAACTGCTTGAGTGATAGTCTCACGGTAAGCTACCTGCGGTGCACCGACTTCTAGCTCAACACCGTAAGTACGCTTAAGGATATCTACCTTGATGTCTAGGTGAAGTTCACCCATACCTTTTAGGATAGTTTCGCCTGAGTCTTCATCAGTCTCAACTTGGAAAGATGGATCTTCTGCAACCATTTTACCGATCGCGATACCCATTTTCTCAGTTGAACCTTTGTCTTTTGGTGATACAGCAATCGAGATTACTGGCTCAGGGAAGATCATTGGCTCTAGAGTACATTCGTGCTTAGGATCACATAGAGTGTGACCTGTTTGAACGTTCTTCATACCAACAACAGCGATGATGTCACCCGCTTGCGCTTCAGTGATCTCGTTACGGTCATCAGCTTGCATTTCACACATACGGCCGATACGCTCAGTTTTACCTGTTGCCGCGTTAAGGATCGTATCACCTTTCTTCATCACACCTGAGTAGATACGGATGAAGGTTAGCGCGCCAAAACGGTCGTCCATGATCTTAAATGCTAGGGCACGTAGAGGCTCGTCTGCAGATACTGTTGCAACTTCACCAGTTGGCTCACCAGTTTCTGGATCAGTTAGAGGCTGAGGATCCACTTCTGTTGGCGATGGTAGGTAATCTACCACTGCGTCTAGTACTAGCTGAACACCCTTGTTCTTAAATGCAGAACCACAGAATGTTGGGAAGAATGCTAGGTCACGTGTACCTTTACGGATACAACGCTTGATGTCTTCGATAGAAGGCTCTTCACCTTCCATGTACGCTTCCATTAGGTCGTCGTCTTGCTCAACAGCCGTTTCGATTAGCTCTTCACGGTACTGTTCAACGTCATCAACCATGTCAGCTGGAACGTCTAGGATTTCGTAGTTCTCAGGAAGACCAGAGTCATCCCATACGTACGCTTTACGAGATAGCAGATCAACCACACCAACGAAGTCATCTTCACGGCCGATTGGAAGAACCATCACTAGTGGGTTAGCCGCTAGAACGTTCTTAACTTGGTCAACAACGTTGAAGAAGTCTGCGCCCATACGGTCTAGTTTGTTTACGAAGATCAGACGAGATACTTCTGATTCGTTCGCGTAGCGCCAGTTCGTTTCTGACTGAGGCTCAACACCACCAGAACCACAGAAAACACCGATACCACCATCAAGAACTTTTAGTGAACGGTATACTTCAACTGTAAAGTCAACGTGTCCCGGAGTATCGATAACGTTTAGGCGGTGGCCATTCCACTCACAAGTTACCGCAGCAGACTGGATAGTAATACCGCGCTCAGCTTCCTGCTCCATGAAGTCAGTCGTAGACTCACCGTCATGTACTTCACCAGTTTTGTGGATTTTACCAGTAAGCTTAAGGATACGCTCAGTGGTGGTAGTTTTACCCGCATCAACGTGCGCGAAAATACCAATGTTTCTGTACTTTGATAAATCTGCCATTGTCTTACTCTGTTTATAAGGTATAAATTGCGCGCAGAGTATATCACAATCTGTCAAGACTGATACCCTCGTGTGCACTTGTGTTCAAAAAAACTTTTCCCATCAATCTTAGCAGGAATTTTCAGTCTTTCTCGCTAATCTCAACCGGATTGATTCGATATCTCGCGATAAAAAATGCTGCTTGCCAAGGCAAACAGCATTGATCATTGTCTGCCCGAATAACAATTAACGTGGGCAGATTTCTGACTGAGGGAAGAAGAACTCGATCTCGCGCGCTGCCGACTCAGGACTGTCAGAACCGTGAACCGAGTTGTGGCGCATACTCAGCGCATAGTCAGCACGAATCGTGCCGCAAGCGGCTTCTTCAGGGTTTGTTGTTCCCATCAGCTCACGGTAACGGGCAATCGCATTTTCCCCTTCTAGAACTTGAACCATAATCGGGCCTGAAGTCATAAACTCTTTCAATGCAGGAAAAAAAGGCTTCCCTTCGTGTTCAGCGTAAAAACCACTGGCCTGTTCTTGGGTTAAATGGACCATTTTCGCAGCAATGATACGAAGCCCCGCTTTTTCAATGCGATGGTAGATCTCACCAATCAGATTTCTCTCTACCGCATCGGGCTTGATAATGGAAAAGGTTCTTTCTAGAGCCATAAGTCATCCTTCAGTCATTAGTATAGTTATATGAAAATATAGGGTGTTGTGTAAACACAATAGAACACGGCCTTACGGCCATGTCACTATTCGCCAGCCTGCTCTTGCAGTACACGCGCTAAGGTTCGTACGCCGACGCCCGTAGCGCCTGCGGCCCACTTGTCCGTAGGCCCCTTGCGGTAAGTGGCCGCACAGTCAAAATGCAACCAACCTTTTTTGTAATCGGCAACGAAGTAGGACAAGAACGCGGCTGCGGTACTCGCACCTGGTGCGTAGTCGCCACTGCTGATGTTAGAAAGATCGGCAAAGTTAGACGGCAACATGCCACGGTGGAAGTCCGCTAATGGTAGCGGCCACAATCCCTCTTTCTCTGCTTTCGCAGAAGTCAGCGCTTGATGCGCTAGCTCATCGTCAAAACTAAACAGTGCATGGTAGTCATTACCAAGCGCATGTTTGGCTGCACCAGTGAGGGTCGCACAATCAATAATTAGCTCTGGCTGCTGCTCGCTCGCATAAATCAAACCATCCGCCAATACCAGACGGCCTTCAGCGTCCGTATTCATGATTTCAACGGTTTTACCATTTTTGTAGGTAATGATGTCACCCAATTTAAGTGCTCGGCCTGAAATCATATTCTCTGCACAGCAAAGGATAAGCTTCACACGTTTGTTCAAGCCACGCATGATCGCGAGGGCGAGACCGCCAGTGATCGTGCCAGCGCCGCCCATGTCTGACTTCATTGCCGTCATCATGTTCGAAGGTTTTAGACTGTAGCCGCCTGAGTCAAACGTGATGCCTTTACCTACAAGGCAAGCAAAGACGGGTGCATTCTCATCACCGGTCGGGTTGTAATCCAATTGCAGCATTGCGGATGTGCGCTCTGAGCCACGACCGACGGCATAGATACCCTGCCAATCTTCAGCGAGAAGGTCTTTGTCTTTAACAATACGTGCCGTCACTGTCCCTTCTGGTGCGACGGATTTGATGAACTCTGCCGCCATAGTGGCCAGCTGACGTGGCGCCACCTCTTCAGCGGGTTTATTGATGATATCTCGGGTGAACTCCGTCGCTTTGATGCGCGCATCGAGCTCAGCTTGATCCGCATCTGACAGAGCGCCCCAGGAAAGCTGGCTGGTTTTCTTCGGGGCACGGAAGCCTTGATGGAAAGCCCAAATGCTTTCTAGATCCCATCCTTCGCCCTCGAGTGAAACTTCTCGAATACCTTGCGCTTCTAACTTGCGCGCAGCACGCTGAATCGCGCCTAAATCATGACTGTCGCTAAGGTGGATCGTTGCGCCATTCGCCACGAATGAAAGGATGGCTTTTTCACCCCATTGTGGTGCGGCGGCTTGTTGGCTTAAAAAAACAGACATCGTTGTAGACATGGTTTCTCCTTGTCTTATCTGAGCGCTGCCTACGCTCTTATTCTATGCTTTGACGGATGTTAGCATTTTGTAGGGTTAAAGTGTCAACTTGATAAAAAAACGGACCATAGGGTCCGTTTTTTTTAGTAAGTTTTGTTAACTCTGCAAGGTTTTCTCTCAACCCGCGTTAATCCATCTCATCCATCCAGCATAAGATGACGGCTTCGAGGATTTTTTCATTGGAGCGGTTGGGCTCATCATCGAAGTCATCGAGCTCTAAAATCCACTGATGAAGATCCGTAAAGCGCACGGTTTTAGGATCCGTATCTGGAAATTTGTCACACAGCTCGATGGCAATATCGCGTGAATCTGTCCATTTCATTGCTTACCTTCCTGTTTCAACTCACATGGGCTACGGTGATTAATGATCTTCTGATGCGTGGTTCAATGTGTACTTTGGAATTTCCACAACCAAATCTTCATCCGCAACTCTCGCTTGACAGCCCAGACGTGATTCTGGCTCCAAACCCCACGCTTTATCTAGCATGTCATCTTCCAGCTCATCGCTCTCTTCAAGCGAATCAAAGCCTTCACGGATCACAACGTGGCACGTCGTGCATGCACACGATTTTTCGCAAGCATGTTCAATTCCAATTCCGTTTTTTAATGCCACATCCAGTACTGTTTCGCCCGATTGAGCGTCTAGCACCGCCCCTTCAGGGCACAAATCTTCGTGAGGCAATACAATAATCTTAGGCATAACGTGTTTCTCTTATAGTTCGTCCACGGACTGACCAGACAGTGCCGCGCGAATCGATTTGTCCATACGACGAGAGGCGAAGTCTTGGCTCGCTTTGTCTGTTTCTTTGATACCTTGCTCAATCGCATCGGCATCATCACCATTACGTAGCGCTATCAATTGCTCGATAACGTGCAACAGTTGTTGGCGCTCTTGTTCTGAAAGTAGCTCGTCGCCATCCGCTTGCATGGCGGCGAGTAGGCCTTCAATCACACGGTCAGCCTCTACACGCTGCTCTGCCAATGCGCGAGCCATCATGTCTTCTTTGGCGTGCGTCATGGAGTCACGTAGCATGTTCGCGACTTCATCGTCACTGAGACCGTATGACGGTTTCACTTGAATCTCAGACTGAACGCCCGTGCTCTTTTCCATCGCAGTCACTGAGAGCAAACCATCCGCATCGACTTGGTAGGTTACACGGACGTGCGCTGCACCAGCGGCCATCGGCGGAATGCCTTTTAGGGAGAAACGAGCTAATGAGCGACAATCGTCAACCATCTCACGTTCACCTTGCACAATGTGCACACTCATCGCTGTTTGACCATCTTTGAAAGTCGTAAATTCTTGCGCACGAGCAACAGGAATCGTCGTATTGCGTGGAATGATTTTTTCAACCAATCCTCCCATTGTCTCGATGCCGAGAGACAATGGAATCACATCCAGCAGCAACATTTCAGAGTCCGGTTTGTTGCCTGCCAGCACATCCGCTTGGATACCTGCGCCAATCGCCACCACTTCATCTGGATTGATGCTGGTCAGCGGAGTGCGGTTAAAGAACTCACCGACCATTTCACGCACAAGTAACGTTCGTGTGGAACCGCCAACCATCACGACTTCTTGCACTTCACTGGCTTCAACCTGCGCATCTTTCAGTGCACGGCGACAAGACAGCAGTGTTTTCTTCACTAGCGGTTGAATCAATGTTTCGAATTCTGCGCGCGTCACCGTACCTTGCCAATTGAGCAGCGAGACATCAACGGCCTCTTGATCTGAAAAAGCAATTTTGGTTCGAGTGGCCACATTAAGGGCTACGCGGTAATCATGACTGGAAAGGCGCGTGGTTATCCCGGCTTTGTCGATCAGATAATCAGCGAGCAAGTGATCGAAATCATCGCCGCCCAACGCAGAATCACCGCCTGTCGCCAATACCTCAAAAACGCCTTTAGAGAGGCGGAGAATTGAGATATCAAAAGTGCCGCCACCAAGATCGTAAACCGCGATCACGCCTTCTTGCCCGGAGTCCAAACCATAAGCAATCGCGGCAGCGGTTGGCTCATTGAGCAAACGTAGCACATGCAGACCAGCCAGTTTTGCCGCATCTTTTGTGCCCGCGCGCTGCGCATCATCAAAGTAGGCTGGCACAGTAATGACAACGCCAGCCAGTTCGCCACCTAGGCTTTGTTCTGCGCGTTGACCAAGTGAGCGCAGAATATCTGCCGAAACTTCAATTGGGTTCTTGTTCCCCATTGCAGTGCGCAGTACTGGCAATCCATTGTCACTGGCTTGCATCTCATAAGGTAAGTTGGGGTAACGCGTTTGGATGTCGGATAAAGAGCGTCCAATCAAGCGTTTAACGGAAATAATGGTGTTTTCCGGATCCGACTCAGCTTGAGCGGCGGCGTCATAGCCTACTTCGATTTTGTCACTCGAGTAGTTCACAATCGAAGGCAATAGGCTTCGACCTTGCTCATCTTTTAATGTCTTGGCTTGGCCGCTTTGTACCGAAGCCACCAGAGAGTTGGTTGTACCTAAATCAATACCCGCCGCGAGTTTGTGCTCATGGGGAGCAGAACTCTGGCCAGGCTCTGCAATTTGAAGTAATGCCATGATGGATCCTTGTTACTCACTAGCCGAGGAGGTTATCTTCGACTCGCTCAATTTCGTGTTTTAATTTCGCAATGAATTTGAGTTTTCTGACGCTGTCCGCTGCTTCTATCCAGCGTTGTTCATCCAGTTGCTGCTGCATACTCTCCAACTGCTGCTGATGCATGCGGCTGACTTTCGCATCGAAGTCAAACAGCGCCGTCTCCACATCGCCACTCTGGCTCATTTCTTCTAGCTCTTCACGCAGCTCCATTTGCTCCATGAGAAACATCGGATCCTGCATCGTCTGCTGCTCCGAGCGGATGTCCACCCCTTGCTGTTGCAGAATATACTCCGCCCGGCTGATGGGATTTTTTAGCACGTGGTAAGCGTCATTTATCTCAGAAGCTTTCTGTACCGCCATTAAACGATCACGCTCAGAACCACTGGCAAAGTTGTCTGGATGAAAACGCTTCTGGAGTTCACGGAACTGCGAAGAAAGAAGGCTACCATCCAGATTAAACTGACTTGGTAGCCCAAATAATTCAAAGTAATTCATTAAGAATTCTGTCCTTGGCCGTCAATCGGTAGGGACATGCCCTACCCATATCATCAATTAAACGTTAAAGCTCTCACCACAACCACACTCGCCTTTTGCGTTCGGGTTGTTGAACTCGAAACCTTCGTTGAGCCCTTCCTTAACATAATCAAGTTCGGTGCCATCTAGGTAAACGAGGCTTTTCTTGTCAATGATCACTTTGACACCAGAATGCTCAAATACTTCATCTTCTTCATTGAGATCATCGACAAACTCGAGCACATACGCCATACCAGAGCAACCTGTCGTTTTCACACCCAAGCGCAAGCCGATGCCTTTACCTCGGTTTTCTAAGAAGGTTCTTACGCGGCTTGCCGCTGTCTCTGTCATTGTGATGGCCATACTGCACCTTAGTTTTTTATTTGACGATGATAATGGGAGAGCGAGCCTCCCATTGTAACTTATTGTTGGTGTTTTTTCTTATAGTCAGCAACGGCTGCTTTAATGGCGTCTTCCGCCAAAATAGAGCAGTGTACTTTTACCGGTGGAAGCTCGAGCTCCTCAGCAATTTCCGCGTTCTTAATCGCCGCGGCTTCATCGATGCTCTTACCTTTTACCCACTCTGTGACGAGAGAGCTAGACGCAATCGCGCTACCACAACCGTAAGTCTTAAATTTCGCGTCTTCAATAATGCCTTCTGGGGTCACTTTGATTTGCAGTTTCATTACGTCACCACACGCTGGTGCGCCAACCATGCCGCTACCAACCGATGGATCTTCTTTATCAAACGAACCAACGTTACGTGGGTTTTCGTAGTGATCAATTACTTTTTCGCTGTATGCCATGATATTTACCTCGAATCCTCTATCTCATTCCCTGGGGAAACCTATCTATTAGTGGTGCGCCCACTCAACAGTGCTTAGGTCGACCCCTTCCTTGTACATATCCCATAGAGGAGACATGTCACGTAGCTTGTTTACCGCTACGCGAATTTGTTCAATTGCGTAATCAATTTCTTCTTCAGTGGTGAAACGACCAAATGAGAAGCGAATTGAGCTGTGTGCCAGTTCATCATCTAAACCGAGAGCGCGCAGTACATAAGATGGCTCTAGGCTAGCAGAGGTACACGCACTGCCTGAAGACACCGCAAGATCTTTCAGCGACATAAGCAAAGATTCACCTTCTACAAACGCGAAGCTGATGTTTAGGTTTTGTGGTACACGTTGCTCTAAGTCACCATTGATGGTCACGGCTTCTAAGTCTTTCACACCATTGAGTAGACGCTCACGCAATGCCAAAGCATGGTCGTGATCTTTCTGCATCTCTTCCTTTGCGATACGGAAGGCTTCGCCCATACCGACAATCTGATGTGTTGCCAGTGTGCCAGAACGGAATCCGCGTTCATGACCACCACCGTGCATTTGCGCTTCTAGACGAATACGAGGCTTACGACGGACGTACAAGGCGCCAATGCCTTTAGGACCGTACGCTTTGTGCGCTGAAAGAGAAATCAGATCAACTTTCATCTCTTGAACATCCATAGGCACTTTGCCCGCAGACTGCGCTGCATCGACGTGGAAAACAATCTTGCGCTCACGACACAACTCACCAATAGAGGCGATATCTTGAATCACACCGATTTCGTTGTTCACATGCATGATAGATACAAGAACCGTGTCGTCACGCATCGCCGCTTCAAGCTTCTTCATATCGATGATGCCGTTTGATTCTGGCTCTAGGTATGTCACCTCAAAGCCTTCACGCTCTAATTGACGGCAAGGATCAAGAACTGCTTTATGCTCGGTTTTGCAGGTAATGATATGTTTACCTTTCTTCTCATAGAAATGTGCAGCACCTTTGATAGCGAGGTTGTCAGATTCAGTCGCGCCTGACGTAAAGACGATTTCACGAGGATCGGCATTGAGCAAATCTGCAATGTTTTCACGGGCTGTGTCTACCGCCTCTTCAGCCTGCCAACCGTAACGGTGTGAACGTGATGCAGGGTTGCCAAACGTACCGTCCATTGTCATGTACTGAACCATTTTTTCAGCAACACGTGGATCAACTGGGCAAGTCGCTGAATAATCTAAATAAATCGGCAGTTTCATTCTCTACTCCAATGTAACAGGCAGACCGCTTAAGAGCGGACGTTGACACCGATGGGTGCGGTGCTTGTATTTTTGTTGGTAAACCCATGATTGACAGCAAGATCGATATCTTGACGGTCTGAAATTTCTAATACTTCATTGTCATTCATCAACTCACCGAGTGTGATGTTGTTGAGGAAATCACTAATTCGAGAACTCAAGTCACGCCATAGCGTATGAGTTAGGCAGCGAGTACCACCTTGGCAGTCACCTTTACCATTGCATTTCGTCGCATCGACCGACTCATCGACCGCTGCGATAACAGTACCAATAGCAATAGTATTCGCTTCTGCACCAAGACGGTAACCACCACCAGGGCCACGTACACTCGCCACTAGGCCAGCTTTACGTAGCTTAGAAAACAGTTGCTCTAAGTAAGACAAGGAGATGCCTTGACGCTCAGAAATGTCCGCAAGCGGCACTGGATTTTGTTGTGAGTGCAGAGCCACATCTAACATGGCTGTCACTGCGTATCTTCCTTTAGATGTAAGTCTCATATAACACCATATCCACATCGTTTATGTGGTAGGAAGTTTTTCATACTTGACCAAAATGGTCAAGTATTTAATTGACTAATTTACTCAGGTATTCATCCCTAAGCTTATTGTGGCTTTACCCTTTGGAAAGCTGCTTCTCGATAGCGCTCAACATACCGCGTAAAATATTGAGCTCTTGGGCCTCTGGCCTCGCTCGATTGAACAACCGGCGAACCTTGTTCATCACTTTACCGGGCTGCTGCTGATTTATAAACTGGGTCTCGGTCGCGACTTTTTCAAGGTGCTCAAAGAACATTTCCAACTCTTTATGCTTGGGGTATTCCACCTCAGATGGGGCATATTGCGCTTGCTCGGCATCGAGATAAGCCACTCGGACTTCGTAGCTGAGGGTTTGCACTGCCATAGCGAGGTTGAGAGAGCTGTACTCCGGGTTAGCAGGTATGCACACGTGATAGTGACACGTTTGCAACTCCTCGTTAGTTAGACCAGTTCGTTCTCGCCCAAAGACAAGGGCTACAGGTGCCTGCTGCCCTTCAGCGACAAATTTTTTGCCGCACTCTCTTGGTGTCAACATCGGCCATTCAAGGGTTCTGGAGCGGGCACTCGAACCCACCACGAGCACACACTCTTTTACTGCCTCTTCTAAGGTGCTGACCACTTCGGCGTTCAACGCAATGTCCGATGCCCCCGACGCCAACGCAATCGCTTGTTCATCAACTTCACATTGAGGATCGACCAACACCATGTTGGATAAGCCCATGACTTTCATCGCACGCGCTGCAGAACCAATATTGCCCGAATGTGAGGTGCCAACTAAGACAACCTTAACGTTATTTAACATCAAACCGTACCAAGATAAAAACCGCTGCGAGATATTAACATATACCTGAGTAAAATGGTCAGACCCTTAAGAGCATAAAAGTTAAGAGTTCAAAAAATAACCACTTCCATTTATCGAGCAATCTGATATACTCCCGCCCGTTTTTCTGTTCTTTAACATCCGTTGGGAAATTAGTATGCATCCAATGCTTAATATCGCTATTCGTGCTGCACGAAAAGCTGGCAACCATATTGCTAAATCTTTAGAAAATGCTGAGAAGATCGAATCAACTCAGAAAGGCACGAACGACTTTGTCACTAACGTCGACAAAGAAGCAGAAGCTATCATTATCGATACCATCAAGGCTTCATACCCAGAGCACTGCATTGTTGCAGAAGAAAATGGGGTTATTGAAGGTAAAGATAAAGACGTACAATGGATCATCGACCCACTGGATGGCACCACAAACTTTGTGAAAGGTTTGCCTCATTTCTGCGTTTCTATCGCTGTTCGTTTTAAAGGTAAAACGGAAGTAGCGTGTGTTTACGATCCTATGCTTAATGAACTGTTTACAGCGCAACGTGGCGCAGGTGCACAGCTCAACAATGCGCGCATCCGTGTGAAACAGCTAAAAGATCTACAAGGCACTGTGCTTGCAACGGGTTTTCCATTCAAGCAGAAACAGCACTCTGAATCTTACCTAAAAATTCTTTCAGCGCTCTTTGTTGACTGTTCAGACTTCCGTCGCACTGGCTCAGCTGCGTTGGACCTATGCTACATGGCTGCCGGCCGCGTAGACGGTTACTTCGAGCTAGGACTGAAACCTTGGGACATCGCTGCAGGTGAACTGATTGCTCGTGAAGCTGGTGCAATCGTGACAGACTTTGCAGGCGGCACGGAGTACATGAAGTCAGGCAACGTTGTGGCATCAAGCGCACGTGGCGTGAAAGGTATGCTTAAGCACATCCGTGAAAATGGTAACGAAGCTATCCTGAAGTAACCGAAGCTTCACCCTATTTCTAGCCCACTCCCGAGTGGGCTTTTTTGTATCTAACGATAGGTATCCCCATCGGCATGCAGGTTAAAGGCAATATCGCTTTTAGCAAGCTTGGCTTTCCGATCGCTAGTTATCGATATTTCGTGACGTGTTGGTTAGTCAAAAAGTTCGAAAACGAGAGTTCCTAATAGAGATACTAGAGAGACGGGGCTGGTGCTCTAGAGATTCGAACACCCTATACGTGACGATTTAGATTACGACGGAATCCGCGGCTCTGACAATTGAAGACTTCAATATCAAAAAGTAAAAAGGCTCTAGTCTTTCGACTAGAGCCTTAGATATGGCAGGGGTGGAGAGATTCGAACTCCCAACACGCGGATTTGGAATCCGCTGCTCTGCCAATTGGAGCTACACCCCTAAAAATAGGTTCAAATTATCCGTGAAAGAGAGATTCGAACTCCCAACACGCGCCTTCTCGAGGACTTTTGGGGAATCCGCGGCTCTATTAATTGAGAGCTACACCCCTAAAAATTAGTATTCAAAAAAACCTCGATAAACGAGGTTTCAAATAAGTGGCGGAGTGGACGGGACTCGAACCCGCGACCCCCGGCGTGACAGGCCGGTATTCTAACCAACTGAACTACCACTCCGCAGTGGTCTATTTAAAGTCTTATCTCAATCGTGCTTTAAACAGATAATGTTCAAAGCCTGGCGATGTCCTACTCTCACATGGGGAAGCCCCACACTACCATCGGCGCTAATTCGTTTCACTTCTGAGTTCGGCATGGAATCAGGTGGGTCCAAATCGCTATGGTCGCCAAGCAAATTTTGTTTAAGTTCCTAGTTTCTAGTGCCTAGACCCTAGTTCCTAGAACTTAATAATTCGGAAAGCTGTGTTTATTATTTCTAGCTACTAGGAACTAGGCACTCGTCTCTTTTACACATTCAATGTTCTTTCATTGAGTCCATCAAAACCCTTTGGGTGTTGTATGGTTAAGCCTCACGGGCAATTAGTACAGGTTAGCTCAACGCCTCACAGCGCTTACACACCCTGCCTATCAACGTTCTAGTCTCGAACAACCCTTAAGGATACTTAAAGTATCAGGGAAGACTCATCTCAGGGCTCGCTTCCCGCTTAGATGCTTTCAGCGGTTATCGATTCCGAACTTAGCTACCGGGCAATGCGTCTGGCGACACAACCCGAACACCAGAGGTTCGTCCACTCCGGTCCTCTCGTACTAGGAGCAGCCCCCTTCAATCTTCCAACGCCCACGGCAGATAGGGACCGAACTGTCTCACGACGTTCTAAACCCAGCTCGCGTACCACTTTAAATGGCGAACAGCCATACCCTTGGGACCGACTTCAGCCCCAGGATGTGATGAGCCGACATCGAGGTGCCAAACACCGCCGTCGATATGAACTCTTGGGCGGTATCAGCCTGTTATCCCCGGAGTACCTTTTATCCGTTGAGCGATGGCCCTTCCATTCAGAACCACCGGATCACTATGACCTGCTTTCGCACCTGCTCGAATTGTCATTCTCGCAGTCAAGCGGGCTTATGCCATTGCACTAACCTCACGATGTCCAACCGTGATTAGCCCACCTTCGTGCTCCTCCGTTACTCTTTGGGAGGAGACCGCCCCAGTCAAACTACCCACCAGGCACTGTCCTCACCCCGGATAACGGGGCTAAGTTAGAACATCAAACATACAAGGGTGGTATTTCAAGGTCGGCTCCACAGATACTGGCGTACCTGCTTCAAAGCCTCCCACCTATCCTACACATGTAGGCTCAATGTTCAGTGCCAAGCTGTAGTAAAGGTTCACGGGGTCTTTCCGTCTAGCCGCGGGTACACTGCATCTTCACAGCGATTTCAATTTCACTGAGTCTCGGGTGGAGACAGCGTGGCCATCATTACGCCATTCGTGCAGGTCGGAACTTACCCGACAAGGAATTTCGCTACCTTAGGACCGTTATAGTTACGGCCGCCGTTTACCGGGGCTTCGATCAAGAGCTTCGACCGAAGTCTAACCCCATCAATTAACCTTCCGGCACCGGGCAGGCGTCACACCGTATACGTCATCTTACGATTTTGCACAGTGCTGTGTTTTTAATAAACAGTTGCAGCCACCTGGTATCTGCGACTCTCAATAGCTCCATCCGCGAGGGACTTCACCGTCAAGAGCGTACCTTCTCCCGAAGTTACGGTACCATTTTGCCTAGTTCCTTCACCCGAGTTCTCTCAAGCGCCTTGGTATTCTCTACCCGACCACCTGTGTCGGTTTGGGGTACGATTCCAACTTATCTGAAGCTTAGAGGCTTTTCCTGGAAGCATGGCATCAATGACTTCACGCCCTTGGGCGCTCGACGTCGTGTCTCAGCCTTAAAGAGAGCCGGATTTACCTAACTCTCAAGCCTACGCACTTGAACCTGGACAACCGTCGCCAGGCCCACCTAGCCTTCTCCGTCCCCCCATCGCAATAAGTTGAAGTACGGGAATATTAACCCGTTTCCCATCGACTACGCCTTTCGGCCTCGCCTTAGGGGTCGACTTACCCTGCCCCGATTAACGTTGGACAGGAACCCTTGGTCTTCCGGCGAGGAGGTTTTTCACCCCCTTTATCGTTACTCATGTCAGCATTCGCACTTCTGATACCTCCAGCATGCTTTACAACACACCTTCAACGGCTTACAGAACGCTCCCCTACCCAATAACTAAAAGTTATTGCCGCAGCTTCGGTTTATAGCTTAGCCCCGTTACATCTTCCGCGCAGGCCGACTCGACTAGTGAGCTATTACGCTTTCTTTAAATGATGGCTGCTTCTAAGCCAACATCCTAGCTGTCTAAGCCTTCCCACATCGTTTCCCACTTAGCTATAATTTGGGACCTTAGCTGGCGGTCTGGGTTGTTTCCCTCTCCACGACGGACGTTAGCACCCGCCGTGTGTCTCCCGGATAGTACTTACTGGTATTCGGAGTTTGCAAAGGGTTGGTAAGTCGGGATGACCCCCTAGCCTTAACAGTGCTCTACCCCCAGTAGTATTCGTCCGAGGCGCTACCTAAATAGCTTTCGGGGAGAACCAGCTATCTCCAGGTTTGATTGGCCTTTCAC
>NZ_JCBDGK010000042.1:0-54994 GCF_059834005.1 Vibrio sp. R12-SW3-ISO1 | reverse complement strand
AAACGGAGCACCGACGCTCTTTCAACAACTTCAACTGACGAATCCAACATTTCAAATGAGTAGCGCCTTTTTCATAGCCTTTGTGTTCTTAGCGCTAACGAATACCTCTTTACTCTCAAATTGGGTCAATCAAGGTTTTGCACTAGCGACCGAATACTTTGGAGCATTTTGGCAAGTTCTTCTGCTTGCAAACTTCATTGTTGGACTCTATTTGGCCGTATCTCGCAGCGGGAGTGTGCGATTGGGTGGACTGCTCACCCCAGAGATAAGCACATTTAAGTGGATCTCTATCATTTTATGTACACTACTGGCTGGTGGTGGCGTGTTCTGGGCTGCTGCTGAGCCAATCGCCCACTTCGTAACTGCCCCCCCTTTGTATGGCGAAGCGCCCCCTATCGAAGCCGCCATCAATGCTTTGTCTCAGTCGTTTCTGCATTGGGGCTTTTTGGCCTGGGCTATTCTTGGTTGCCTGTCTTCCGTTGTGTTGATGCACCTGCATTACGACAAAGGCCTACCACTCAAACCGCGAACCTTGCTCTACCCGATATTTGGACAACGAGCCATAACTGGTTCACTAGGAAACATCATTGATACTGCCTGCATCATTGCAGTGGCTGCTGGTACCATCGGCCCGATCGGTTTTTTAGGGCTGCAAATCAGTTACGCGTTGAATGCTTTGTTTGGTATCTCGGATGGATTTACGACTCAGACCATGGTGATCCTATTCGCCGTCGCTATGTACACGCTTTCTGCGCTTAGTGGCGTTAGTAAAGGCATTCAAATTGTGAGTCGATACAATATCATTCTCTCAGTAGTTTTGATCGGCTTCATTCTGCTGTTTGGCCCCACTCAATTTATTATTGATGGTTACTTACAAGGGGTAGGAGGTATGCTCGATAACTTTGTCGTGATGGCCCTCTATCGAGCAGACACAGACTGGCTTAGTTGGTGGACCGTTTTCTTTTGGGGTTGGTTTATCGGCTACGGGCCAATGATGGCCATATTTATCACTCGTATTTCACGTGGTCGAAGTATCCGACAACTCGTTCTCTCAGTCAGCATTGTCGCGCCGTTAGTGACGTGTTTTTGGTTTACCGCAATTGGCGGCAGTGGACTCGCATTTGAAATTGCCAACCCAGGCGTCATCTCACAAGCGTTTGAGGGCTTTAATTTACCTGCAGTACTGCTTGCTATCACAGATCAACTGCCGCTTTCGACACCGATTGCATTGCTATTTCTAATACTGACTACCACGTTTATTATCACCACCGGAGATTCCATGACGTACACCATCAGTATGGTCATCAGCGGAAAGAAAGAGCCCAACGCGATATTACGAGCATTCTGGGGCATCACTATGGGCTTAGTTGCAATCGCCCTAATCGCCATGGGTAAGGGCGGCATCAACGCACTGCAATCGTTTATCGTTGTGACTGCGGTACCCGTCTCTTTTGTTCTTCTCCCTAGCATCTGGTTCGGAAGAAAATACGCTCAAACCATGATGTATGAGCAAGGCATAAAATAAAACGCCTAAACGCTTTTATCCAGTGACACTAATCCGTTGTCATATAAAGATAAACTGAAAGCGCTCCAATCGGAGCGCTTTGTTTAATTGATGTATTTATTCCCAATCAAGGATAACCTTCCCAGAAGCCCCGCTACGCATTGCGTCAAAGCCTTTTTGGAAGTCATCGACCTTGAAGTGGTGAGTGATGATTGGCGTCAGATCTAGGCCTGATTGAATCAGGCTTGCCATCTTGTACCAAGTCTCAAACATTTCTCGGCCGTAGATGCCTTTGATGACAAGGCCCTTGAAGATCACTTGGTTCCAGTCGATGCCCATGTCCGATGGTGGAATACCGAGTAATGCGATACGTCCACCGTGGTTCATGGTTTTAAGCATTGAGTTGAAGGCGGATGGATTGCCAGACATCTCAAGACCGACGTCAAAACCTTCAGTCATGCCAAGCTCTGACATAACGTCTTCCAGTTTTTGTTCGGCAACGTTCACCGCGCGGGTAACGCCCATTTTGCGCGCCAGTTCTAAGCGGTATTCGTTAACATCTGTGATCACGACATGACGAGCACCAACGTGACGCGCGACGGCCGCCGCCATAATGCCAATTGGGCCAGCGCCGGTGATAAGCACATCTTCACCGACGAGATCAAAAGAGAGCGCCGTGTGAACCGCGTTACCAAACGGGTCAAAGATTGAAGCAAGATCATCAGAAATGCCTTCAGGGATCTTGAATGCATTGAACGCAGGGATCACTAGGTATTCAGCAAACGCACCTTCGCGGTTCACACCCACACCAATCGTGTTGCGGCACAGGTGCGTGCGGCCACCACGACAGTTGCGACAGTGACCACAGGTGATATGGCCTTCGCCCGACACGCGGTCACCAATTTCAAAGCCGCGAACTTCTTGGCCAATCGCCACCACTTCACCCACATACTCGTGACCAACGACCATAGGTACGGGAATGGTATTTTGTGACCACTCATCCCAGTTGTAGATATGGACATCAGTTCCGCAGATGGCGGTCTTTTTAATTTTGATCAAGATATCGTTGTGGCCAACCTCAGGTTTGTCCACTTCCGTCATCCAAATGCCTTCTTCAGGCTTAAGTTTAGAGAGTGCTTTGATTTTCATTATTGGATGATCTCCATCTCACGGCCCACTTCAATGAAGGCGTCGATCGCACGATCCAGTTGCTCACGAGAATGCCCCGCAGACATTTGCGTACGGATGCGAGCTTGACCTTTAGGTACCACAGGGAACGAGAAACCAATGACGTAAATGCCCTTCACCAAGGCGCGTTCAGCGAACTCTGCCGCTACTTTGGCATCGCCTAACATGATTGGGATGATCGCATGATCCGCGCCGCCCATCGTAAAGCCAGCCGCTTCCATACGCGCACGGAAATGTGCGGCGTTGTCCCA
This sequence comes from Vibrio sp. R12-SW3-ISO1, assembly GCF_059834005.1. NCBI lineage: Bacteria > Pseudomonadati > Pseudomonadota > Gammaproteobacteria > Vibrionales > Vibrionaceae > Vibrio > Vibrio sp. R12-SW3-ISO1. Next base: position 52,051 of record NZ_JCBDGK010000042.1, on the reverse strand, counting down.
CAAACGCTCGCGCAGATCACCGCTCTCTTTTAACAGGTCAAGCACACGAAGTGATGCACTGACAATCGCTGGTGCGACAGAGTTTGAGAACAAGTATGGGCGTGAGCGCTGACGCAGCCATTCAATCACTTCTTTCTTACCAGAGGTGTAACCACCTGACGCGCCGCCCATCGCTTTGCCCAGTGTACCTGTGATGATATCTATGCGATCCACAACGTCGTGATACTCATGAGTACCAGCGCCGGTTTTGCCCATAAAGCCAACGGCGTGAGAGTCGTCGACCATCGTCAATGCGCCGTATTTATCCGCCAGATCACAGATAGCCGGAAGGTTGGCGACCACGCCATCCATCGAGAACACACCGTCGGTCACGATCAAGATGTGGCGAGCGCCCGCTTCTTTTGCCGCAATCAGCTGCTCTTCAAGCTCTTGCATGTTGTTGTTGGAGTAACGGAAACGCATCGCTTTACACAAACGAACACCATCAATGATCGAGGCATGGTTCAGCGCGTCAGAGATGATCGCATCTTCTTTACCCAGAATGGTTTCAAACAGGCCCGCATTCGCATCAAAACATGAGGTGTACAGAATGGCGTCTTCTTTACCTAAAAACTGAGACAGTTTTTGCTCCAGTTGTTTGTGGGTGTCTTGCGTACCACAGATGAAGCGTACCGATGCCATACCAAAGCCGTGCTCATCCATACCGGCTTTGCCCGCCTCGATGAGATCTGGGTGGTTGGCGAGTCCTAAGTAGTTGTTTGCACAGAAGTTAAGCACTTCTTCGCCCGTTGAGATTTTAACGGCGGCTTGCTGCTGAGACGTAATGATTCGCTCCGCTTTGTAAAGGCCTTCCGCCTTTACTTCTTCGATTTGATCTTGAATTTGTTGATAGAATGCAGAAGACATTGCTGTTTCCTTTCGCGTTATGGTTAGCCTAAGTGTAATCCATCGTCTTCACTTCCATTATCCATAGGCACGGAAAAACATTTTTGCCTCTGGGGCACAGATAAGGCGGTTTTGTGAACTCTGTTGGTTTAGCGCCCAATCACGCTCTGATACACTAGTCGTCATCGCTGCTACACCGAGTTCTTGATCTTGTTTGATACCCGACTACTGACATTACTGCCCGATTTAGCCTCGTTTATTCTTGTTGTCGAGGAGGGCAGCTTCACCGCGGCCGCCAAGCAACTTGGCGTCACCCCTTCTGCGCTCAGTAAATTGGTGACTAGGCTAGAAAAATCACTCTCGACCAAGCTGTTTGAGAGAACCACACGCTCATTGATCATCACACCTACAGGGCAACAGGTTTATGACCAAGCGATTGTGATGGTCAATGCCGCTCGCCAGGCGGTGGACTTGTCGAGCTCTGATCACAGTGAGCCCACAGGGCCACTTGTGGTCGCGGCACCAGAGGCGTTTCTTAACTCGGTCTTACAACCCTTTGTGGCGCCCTTTTTAAAAGCCTACCCCGATATTCAGCTCAAACTGCGCGCCGCCGATGGCGAAATAGACCTATTGCGCGATCGCATTGACATCGCTTTCAAACTGACCGATAAACCGGATGAGAACTTAGTCCTCAAAGAGATGGGGAAAACACACCTGCAATTGTGCGCGAGCCCGGACTATCTCAGCGCACATGGCGTGCCGACGCACCCAACTGAGCTCGCGAACCACAGCTGTCTCTATTTGGCTGAAACCGACAAAGACCACGTTTGGGATTTCTTCAAAGAAGACGAATACCACTCCGTTGCCGTGAGCGGACGCTACGCCGTCAATCATTCACAAATGCGTTTAAATGGGGTCAAACAAGGAATTGGAATCGGGATTTTTCACGATTTCGTCATCGCGGATGCGATTGAATGTGGTGAGGTCATCGCGGTGCTGCCCGAGTGGACGATAAAGAGTAACTACCATGGCTCGGTGGCGATGCAATACCCGCAAACCAAGTATATGCCCGCGAGATTGCGGGCATTCATCGATTACGTCAGCGACGCACTGAAAGAGAAATTAGCGCGTTAGCCAAACAACTTACTCCAGATGCTTGGATTGCGTTTGTCGTGATATTCGATGCGAAGCTCGTCAACGCGTTTCAACTGCGTCTTAGCGCGGGCAAGATCGCCACCTTCCAATGACTGCTGTATCTCTCCAAGCGCTTGAGATAGCGCTTGAAAACCTTCTTGGTACACCTCCACTTTCTCGGGTGGGTACTCGCCTTGCTTAGCTTGCTCCACCAGCGAAGTGAGCGCCCCAACCGCAGTTTGCATCTCGACTACATCACTGGCTTGCGCCGCGTGACGAAACTCCACTTTCATCTGCTTCATCACGGCCTTAAGGTCGCCGCCCGAGGCCCAAACTTGGCACGCGACCAGCAAACTCATCGCTGCTATTAACTTTCTCATTTTATTCTACTTATTGGATTCAAAACGCCATTGTAAGCGATGGATTAAGGGGTGAAATAGGAAAAGTGTTGCGAGTTATAAATGAGTAAACTCACGACGTTTTTTTGCATGTTTCGCAGATTGGCTAATACTTAAGAGAATTCTTATAGAGGGAACTTCATGAGTCGACGCCGCTATTCACTGTCCATCCACATTACGAGTCTGTTTTTGGTGTTGACCACGCTCGTGGGCGCGGTACTTATCGGTATCAGCTACAAGCACTCTCAAGACTTGTTAACCGAGAGCGCCAAGGAGCTCAGCAGTGAAAATGGCGCCAAATTGGAAACCACCTTCCAAAATCGCGCAGGGCCTATCCTGACCACGTTAGATTTCATGTCGATGAGTGACGTAATTGAGTCGGCCGACGCACCGGTTGACCAAACCCGCTTCATCGCTTCCCTCGCGATCATCTTTCAGCGCAACCCAGAATTGGTCGCCTTGTATTACGCCAGCGAACAGGGAGATCTCAATGTCCTTCGTCCACTTCGCACCATCGCGGACCGTGAGCGTTTTGATGCCCCTGATAAAGCAACATTGATGATTAACTCGATGGCCGTTAGCGGTAAAAACGATGTCCATTTCTTAAACGGTCGCCATGTGCTACTCCAATCGATTGAAAACAATGACAACGATTTTGATCCTCGAGTGAGGCCCTGGTTTGTCAATGCAAGCTCAGATGGTGACATTCGCTTAACGGAGCCATATTTTTTTTACTTTCTTAAAACCAGCGGCGTGACGTTGTCACGAAGATCACCCGACGGCCAATTTGTTGTCGGCGCGGATTTCACTCTAGACTCCCTCTCCCAACAAGTCAGTACCATGGGGTATTCTGAACAAACACGCTTGCTGTTACTCGATAGCCAATTCAATGTCTTAGCGCACCATCAGTTAGAAGTGACGTTGCCTGAATTGAGTGACTCCGTCACTCAATCTGATATCAACGACGTACTGGAACAGAGTGTGTTTGCGCCAGTGCTAGGCCGAGTGTCATCGCAAATCATCTATGAGGCGCTCGAAAGTGACGGTATTGATTGGTCCGTGACCTTAACTCCCGTCGAGTTAAACAACCAGACACGACTGCTGCTTGCCGAAGCAATCCCACAACATGATATTCTGGCTTCGCTGCTTTCGATGCGAGACAGACAAGTACAAGTGGCGATCTTTATGCTGATTGTCAGTTTTGTGGTCATCTGGCTCGTGTCTAAACGCATTACCAATCCATTATTGACGCTGGTCACTCTGACTAGCAACATCGCACGCTTCGACTTTAAAAAGACCCGCTACCCTAAGAGTGTGATCAAAGAGGTATCCAATCTCACCAAATCCATTGAGCTGATGGAACATACTCTGCATGACTTACTTCGTCTACTGCGTGAAACGGCCAGTAACCGAGATTTTTCCTTGCTGGCAAAGACTATTACTCACCAAAGCTATATGGTCACCAAAGCGGAAACCATCGTGCTCTACACACTGGACAACAAGGACGCTTCCTTCTCGATTGCCGCCAATCACGCGATTATCCCGTTCAAAGTCGATATCAACGAGTTCCTCTCTAACACCCCGTGGATGCAGAAAGACTTAGAGAAAGGCGAAACTATCCATCTCACCCGTGGGGACAACGCCATCGCAAAGTACAGCGAATCACTGTTTAACACCGATATCTATTTCTTCCCAATGCACAACAAAAACAAGAAATTGGTCGGCATTTTGTTGTTGGGGTACGAACGCCCCATCCCCCCTGAACAGAGTGATAAACATGCGTTTTTAAAAGAGCTGTTAAGCTTTGCCGAAATTGCCAAAGAAAACATCACGCAGATGGAGCAACAAAAAGAGATGCTCAATGCGTTTGTCGCCCTGATTGCATCGGCTATCGATACAAAGTCGCCTTATACAGGCGGACACTGTCAGCGTATCCCGACACTGGCAAACTTGTTGACCAAAGTGGCAGACAAAGACAAACGCTATTTTGCCGATTTTTCAATGGGCAAAGATCAATGGGAAGCGCTTAATCTCGCCGCTTGGTTGCATGATTGTGGCAAAGTGACCACGCCAGAATATGTGGTCGATAAAGCCACCAAGCTCGAAACCATCTATGACCGTATCCATGAAGTGAGAATGCGTTTTGAGCTATTGAAAGTGCAGGCTAAAGTTGACTGCTTGCAATCGATTCTCGATGGTGAGGAGAAAGAAAAGGCAGAACAAATATTGGCTCAGCGCCACCAGCAGTTGGATGACGACTTCTACTTCGTCGCAGAGTGCAACTTAGGTGGAGAATCCATGACCGACGAAGCCATTGAACGCTTGGAGCAGATCGCGGAAATCGAATGGGTACGTACCTTAGATGATCAAGCCGGTACCTCCTGGATAGAACGCGAACGCGCGGGAGATCCTACGCCACTGCCCATCAAAGAGAAACTGCTCGCCGATAAGCCCGTACATGAGGTGGGCTGGGGGGTGGGTGTCAACCCGAAAGATCAGTGGGCACAAGCGTTCATTCTTGATCCCGGCGAGCTCAAATACAATCGTGGCGAGCTATTCAACTTATCCATTCGCCGAGGCACGCTCAACGATGAAGAGCGCTTCATCATCAACGATCACATCATACAAACCATCACTATGCTGAACCGTCTGCCCTACCCAGAACACTTGCAACAAGTGCCTGAAATTGCCGGTGGACACCATGAGCGAATGGACGGTAAAGGCTATCCACTTGGCTTGACGGGCGAGCAGCTCTCCGTGCCTGCTCGGGTGATGGCAATTGCCGATGTCTTCGAGGCGTTGACCTCATCAGACCGACCTTATAAAAAAGGCAAAACGCTGGACGAGTCGATCAATATCATGACCTCGATGGCCACCAGCGGTCATATCGATCCTAAGCTTTATCTGCTGTTTTTAGAGCACCAGATCGATCAAGAATACGCCAGCGCCTACCTACACCCTTCACAAATCAGTGAGTTTGATCGTGAGGCGCATATTCAGAAGGTGAAAGCCTACATCAAAGCGTCTCTCTGATAGGGCACGGCGTACTTCACTACAAAATGAGATCTGGCACGACGAATCATTACCTACAAAACGCAGTTTTGAAGCAGAAACTCCAATATAGGTCTACGCTAGAGCTATATAAGGTATTGTATTTAAGCGGATAAATTGAATGAAGAAACGCCGATATTCTCTGACCATTCACATCACCAGTCTCTTTTTGGCACTGACGTCAATCGCTGCGGTCATCCTGGTGTTCACCAGTTACCAACATTCACAAGGGCTGCTCAACAAGAGCGCCGAAGAGCTGTCCAACGAAAACAGCGCAAAGCTCGAAATCACATTTGAAAGTGCCACTGCACCGATTTTTACTTCGTTAGATTTTATTGCCAATGGCGATAGCCTCAATCGAGGTATGGCGTTGCACCAAAATCGCGGCTTGATTGCCTCTCTGGTGACGACGTTCGAGAAAAACCCTGAGATGGTGGGGATGTACTATGCCAGTCAAGAGGGTGATATGAACGTCATCCGCCTTTTTAAGGACGCAGCAGACGCAGAGCGCTTTGGCGCACCAAGCCATGCGAAAGTGATGGTTCATGAGATGGGTGTCGATGGAAAAAACAACCTCTACTTCCTTGATTCATCCCTCAAGATACTGACTGAGCGTCTTAAACAGGATAACCAATTTGATCCACGCGTTCGTCCTTGGTTTAAAAACACCCGCCAAGATGGCGCGATTCAGTTGACTGAGCCGTACTTTTTCTATGAACTCAAAACCAACGGTGTGACGCTTTCAAGGCGATCCGCTAATGGCCAGTTTGTCATCGGTGCCGACTTTACCCTAGATTCACTGTCGCGAAAGTTGCATTCAATGGCGCTCTCTGAACATACTAAACTCATACTATTTGATCGAAAGTTCAACGTGCTTGCTCATCACAATCTCGGTACCGTATTCCCAGAACAATCCAGCCGGTACGAGGAGGTTCACGACACTATCCGAGAAACCGTGTTTGACCCAATATTCAACCGCTTCTCCGATGGCGTGGTGTATAAAACAGTAGAGAGTGAGGGCCTTGAATGGTCGATAACACTTGTCCCTGTGATGCTTAATAAAGACATCAAACTTCGATTAGCGGAAGCGACCCCGCACGATGACCTGCTAGGTTCATTGATTTCGATGCGAGACAAGCAAATTCAAGTGGCGATCATGATGCTGGTCATGAGCCTGTGTATCATCTGGTTTGTCTCGCAAAAAATTTCGACACCACTCAAAACGCTCATTACCCTGACCAGTAATATCACCCGTTTTGAGTTTAAAAAAACGCGCTATCCCTCCAGCATCATCAAAGAGGTCTCGAACTTAACGGCCTCTATCCAATTGATGGAGCACACGCTACATGACATGTTGACCTTACTGCGTGACACGGCCAGTAACCGAGATTTCGCGCTTCTATCAAAAACTCTGTGTAAACAGAGCTATCAGCTGACTAAAGCCGAAAGCGTTGTGCTCTTTACCAGTAAAAGTAACAGTGAAGACGATTTCGAACTGGCAACCAGCACATCCATCATCCCGTTTAAATTGGAGATCAACGCCTTTATTCATGCGATTGACGGGCTAAAAGCCAAGCTAGATCAAGGCCAGATCGTCCACTTACAGCGCCACCAAGCAGCGCTGCAGGGCATCGCCAATCGTCTCTACACTTCGGACCTTTATCTATTCCCCATTCACAACAAAAATAAAAAACTGGTCGGGCTGTTACTGCTCGGTTACGAACGATGCATCACCGCCGAGCAGAGCGACAAACACGCCTTCTTAAAAGAACTGCTCAGTTTTGCTGAAATTGCCAAAGAAAACATCACCCAAATTGAGCAGCAAAAAGAGATGCTCAATGGCTTTATCTCTTTGATTGCCTCGGCGATTGATACCAAATCCCCTTACACGGGCAGTCACTGCCAACGCATTCCTGAACTGGCGAATGTCCTGACGCAGGTGGCCCACAATGACGGCCGCTATTTCCCCGAATTTAAGATGGAAGACGACCAATGGGAAGCGCTTCATCTTGCGGCTTGGCTGCACGATTGTGGGAAAGTCACCACCCCAGAATACGTGGTCGACAAAGCCACAAAACTTGAAACCATTTACGACCGCATCCACGAGATTCGCATGCGCTTTGAGCTGCTCAAATCCGACGCCAACACCGAATATTGGCAGAGCATTGCGAACGGCGTTGAGATTTCTGAGGCGCAAGCGCAGCTAGAGCGGACCCATCGCGAGCTTGATGATGACTTTGAGTTTGTCGCACAGTGCAATTTAGGCAGTGAGTTTATGACCGACGACGCGGTAGCGAGACTAGGGCACATCGCCGATAAGGAGTGGACTCGCACGCTCGATGATCAATTGGGTATCTCGTGGATTGAGAAAGATCGCGCGGGCCCAAAAACGCCACTGCCCACCAAAGAAAAACTGCTCGCAGACAAGCAAGTACATCAAGTGAGTTGGGGTGAAGGCGTCAATCCAAAGCAGCATTGGTCAAAAGACTTTGTCCTTGAGCCTGGGGAGCTGAAGTTTAATCAGGGTGAGCTGTACAACCTGTCTATCAAGCGCGGCACCTTGAATGACGATGAGCGCTTTTTGATCAACGACCACGTGATTCAAACCATCAACATGCTCAATCGTCTCCCCTATCCCGATCATTTGAAACAGGTGCCAGAGATTGCCGGGGGACACCACGAGAGAATGGATGGCAAAGGTTATCCATTGGGGCTTAAAGGTGAGGAGTTGTCGATACCAGCTCGCGTAATGGCCATTGCGGACGTATTCGAAGCGCTCACCTCCTCAGACAGACCTTACAAAAAAGGCAAAACACTCGATGAGTCGATCAAGATAATGACATCGATGGCGACTAGCGGGCATATTGACCCCCAGCTGTACTTGCTGTTTTTGGAGCACGAAGTGGACCAGTACTACGCAAATCACTACCTTCCTGCCTCGCAACATAGCGAGTTTGACAGAGAGGGGCACATTCAAAAAGTCAAAGCGTACCTTAGCGAACTCGCTTAGCGGGATCGCGCGCGCTTGGGGCAGTTATCGCAATAGCTGCCGCTTTCACATTTATAGACCTGGCAACAACTGATGCGATGCATGTTCAGTGCCCCATCATCATCCAAATAGAGTTGTTGCGCCGCTCTAGGGCGTAATTGAAACGCCGACAACCATAACTCAGCGTGTGTTTTGGCTTCTTCTAAGGTTAAAGTCGGCTCAAAATGTGACAATTTAACCAGACAGTTGAGCAGTGCGTCACTCATCAGCGATTGGGTAAACCCCGGTCTAATTCGGGTAAATGACTCAATGTCTTGGCGGTAAACCTCAAACAACGCCGACAAGGTGCGCCCCGCAAGCGAAATCAATTTAGGTAACTCGCCATGTTGATGCGCTTGGGTCTGAAATGAAAATCCCGCGACCCAATACCCATCAACGGTTTGTGCCATCGAGTCAAATCTAGGTACCCCTCGACACGCGTAGACGGCAACAAATGCCACAAACATTGGCTGCCAACACACCAAGTCCCAGGTTCGGGTTATCCAGTAGCCATTTCCAGCGCTTGTGTGTTGCTCACTCAGCCTTTGATATAGCGCACTGAGCAGGCGTCGATTCTGCTCTGTTTGTTGGGGTAACAGTTGCTCGCACTCAGGTACACTCACCTTGCCATCTAACAAGGGAGTGACGTGTTTGCAGTTCTCAAAAAGCGCATGGAAAAAGGGATCGAGCGATTCAATATCCACCGCGCTGCTGCCTAAGGCATTCAATTTTACATTCATCTCTTGGTTCAAAAGCAGCCCAATTGGGCTGCTTGATACTGTTGAATTTAACTCACCGTTAGCCAGAACGTGGAATAACTCGTCAGAACTCGTAATTCACATTGAGTTCAATCGAGCGCTCTTCACCGTACCAGCAGTTCGCGTCGTCATAGCAGGTGTAACTCTCTTCATCAAAGAGGTTGTTCACAACTAGATTGGCCACGGCGCCGTTAAGTGAGTCACTCATTGCGCCAAGATCATATCCTAAAGAGAGATCCACCAAGGTATAAGCAGGCACTTTTTCGCCGGTGTTATACGCGTCTCTTTGCATCGCACCGACATAACGAACACCACCGCCAACACGCGCGCCGGCCAACGGGCCATCGTACAAATAGTAATTTGTCCATAGATTGGCCGTGTGCTCTGGCACGTAAATCGGCGTCGTTCCCACTAAGGCACTGTCGACATCCTCTGTCACTTCCATATCCATGTAGGTGTAGCTCGCATTAAGATCCCAAGCGCTTGTGACCAACCAGCGGCCTTCTAGCTCAAGGCCCTGAGAGCGCACTTCACCTAGCTGAATCTTCGCGCGGTAGCTAGGGTCATTGGGGTCATAAGAGACCGCATCTTGCTTAGTGATGTGGAAGTAAGACGCCGTCATGCTCTGCGCGCCATCGTGTGATTGGTACTTAACCCCGACCTCAACTTGCTCACCGAGTTGAGGTTCAAGCGCATTACCGTCGATGTCTGTGCCTGAGGCAGGCTCAAAACTGGTCGCAAAACTCGCAAACGGGGAAAGGCCATTGTCAAACTCATACAACGCCCCAACGCGATAAGAAAGTTGGTGGTGGTCAGCCGTATCGACGGTGTCACTCCCAGTGGTGCTGGTTTTGCGGTCACTCGATTCGAAGCGGTCATAGCGTCCACCCGCCAGCAGTACCCAATCGCCCAATCGAACTTGGTCTTGAAGGTAGAAGCCCAGTTGTTCGGTCTCAATCTTGTGGGTTTCGTCATACACCTCTGTCAACGCGTTTCTGTCTAACAGCGCGTTGTTGGGGCGAAAAACATTGAATCCATAGAACTCGGCGTTTGCAGCGTATTCACGATAGACGGAGTCCCCTTTGAGCTTGAGGTAATCGATGCCAAACAGCAGGTTGTGCTGAGCCTGCCCGACCGTCACTAAGCCAGACAATTGGTTGTCAATCACAAATGACTGAGATGATTCGTCCGTATCGTAAATGTTTCGGCTCATAGCGCCAGTGGACACATCGAAGCTCGTTGCTCTGTGGTAAGTGTTTTCCTGATATAGGGAGGCATCGGCGTAGCGTGCGTTTTGTAGGAAGGTCCATTGATGGTTAATGTCGTGATTGACTTTATAACCGAGCATAAACACTTCACGCTCAAACTGACTCCAACTGACATCGCCTGCCGAGGTGGACGGTGACGTTGAACCGTTGGCGTTGCTGTCAATCATTCCCGACGCGGGCAGCGCTGAGTTGATCCCCATGTTCGGATCTTTTTGGTAGTACATGTTGAGGTTAATTAACGTCCGCTCGCTAGCTTGCCAATCAATCGACGGTGCAATCACGTAGCGCTCTTCCTCTGCATTGTCGACTTGACTGTCTCGTTTACGAGCAAGGGCAACCAAGCGATAAGAGACATCACTCTCACCGATTTGCCCCGTCGTATCGAGCGAGGTTTCCATCAGATTTCTGGTTCCTGTCGCGACACTCAAACGCGTTTGGCTCTGCTGCTGCGGCGATTTAGCAATCATATTCACCATCCCGCCCGGCGGCATAGAACCGTACAACACAGAGGTGGGACCTTTGAAAATCTCCACCTGTTGCAGCGCAATAGGATCGATTTGTGGTTGCAAGTTCCATCCCGTTAGATAAGGGAGCTTAAGCCCATCATAATAGCTCTCACTGTTGGTAAAACCACGAATCGAGAAGGTGTCGTACATAGTGACCGACGCCCCTTTTTTCTCTGTCACGACGCCAGGGGCGTATCGGAGCGCCTGATTCAAGGATTTGACACCGCGTTGCTCCAACTGCTCTGATTCAATCGTGGTGATCCCTTGCGGGGTTTCCTCTGGTTCTAACGCAGTTTTAGTGGCCGTGTTACGATACGCTTCGCCCAGAACGGTGATGGTGTCCATCGTTGAAGCGTCTCCGTCTTCGGCAGCGTAAAGGGGCGAAGAAAAGGCTGAAATGAGCGCCAACGTCAATGTCGAGCGCTGAAAGTGAGTGATAGATTGCATATTGTCCTCAATTACCCATGCTTTATCTTAATAAGAATTAATATCATTTGCATTCTAAATTTTTTAAATTGGCAAAAGTTAACAATTTGGTGCAAAGTCACCGACTTTTGTTTAGCAGTGTTTTATTCGCTGCGAGCGCGTAATTCAGTAGGAGGAGGGAAAAGAGAAAAAGGAGTGGGAATCAGCGGACTGCGCCTTATCGCAACTCGATTGGCAACCAATACTCCATTTCTGCACTTGGCGATTCAGAATGATAGTGAGCTGGATACACTTCCAGTTCAAAGCCATCAACGCCGCAGTAGTTTGAGCTAGGTAACCAATTGAGAATAAACCACTCTAGGGTGTCCGGTAGCCCACGAATCGGACCTTTATGTGTGACCACCGCATAAGTTTGAGCCGGAACTGACAGAGTACTCAACGTAGATGAGTGCGCCCAATCTAGAATTTGCCGCGCATCGCAAAGCTCAACCCCTGCCCAATACGTCAGTGGCGTGGCATCAAATTGAGCGTGCTGAGTATCGACCACCCCTACCCTCTGCCATTGGTCAGTGGAGTCTGGCAGCGCCTGTTCAAACTGCTGCCACAACAGTGGAACTTGCGTGGCGAAGTTGGGCTGAGGTGAAAACAACCCATTGATGTAACCGTGACTACCACTAACAAAAAATGCGGGCTTAGATTCGACTCGAATATGGACAAACGCAGCCTGATTGCCAAGCCGATACGCTGTATCTCTGTCCGAGGAAAACTGAAGAGGCTTTCTTAACCCTGTGCGTTGCCCTGCCTGCCGATACGCTCTTGGACTGACTCCAAACTTGTGTTTAAACGCGCGGCTAAAGCTGACTTCCGAGCCAAAACCGAGCGCATAGCCGATATCAATGACCTTATCCGCGCCATCGAGCAAACGTTCAGCCGCTTCGCTGAGCTTTAGCTCTCGTACATAATTGGCCACTGTCGTGCCCGTTTCGTTTTGAAAAACGCGTTGCAACTGCCAACGTGACCAGCAACTCTGCTGAGCCAACTCATCCAGCGTCATCGGATCTTCGATGTGGTGGTGAATGTAATCCAACACCTTGCTGATCCGATGAAATACGGCCATCGATTTATCTTGCTTGCTGTCGCTGCTCATCGCTCATCTTTTCAATGCGTGGGTCGCGAAGTGTCTCACATTCTATGAGCGCTGCAAATATGTGCTCAAGCTAGCCCAAATGACCATAGTCAACCTGACTCTTAATCTCATCACCTCTTAGTCCGCTCTGTTTGGTTTTTGCGCAATCGTTTTCGAGCTCATAGCGAACGCCGCCTTACCGGTTACTGTTCTTTTTTCTGCTTATTCAATTATTTAATAAATTAGTCTGACAAATATTAATCGATTGCCTTCTCAATAGTTGATGTATGTCAAATTGTCGTAGACAATACCCTGCCGTTTCAAACGCCTAGAAAGTAAGTGGCACTCCCTATTGAGATGATAGGTAGCACCGATTTTCTATTTATTCGCTGCGCTGATAATTTGGCGCAACAGATTTAAGACCCTTGTTTCTAAAGGAAAGATGATGGTAATACCAGAAAACAGCAGCATCGTGATTTTTGGTGCTTCGGGAGATTTAACATACCGTAAGCTGATCCCCGCGTTATACCACCTGTATGCGAACAAGCAGCTTCCAGAGAACTTTGCCATTTTGGGTGTAAGTCGTACTGAATACAGTGATGAATCGTACCGTGATAAACTGAAGCGCTCTCTACAAGAGATGGAAAAGACGGTTCCTGAGACGCTCGATGCCTTCATCAACCATCTTCATTACCAAGCGATCAATACCTCAGACAGCACCGATTACAGCAAATTGGTCTCCCGTCTGGATGACCTTTCCAATCAGTACCAGTTCGAGCAACGCAATACGCTCTTCTACCTTGCGACACCGCCAAGTTTATACAGTGTCATCCCAGCCAGCCTTGCTGAACATGGGTTGAACAATGAAGAAGACGGCTGGAAACGCTTGATCATCGAAAAGCCATTCGGTTATGACCTAGAGTCTGCGCAAAAGCTGGACAAAGAGATCCACGAGCATTTTCAAGAGCACCAGATTTACCGCATCGACCACTACCTAGGAAAAGAGACGGTACAAAACCTACTGGTGTTCCGCTTCTCTAATGCGATGTTTGAACCCTTGTGGAACCGCAACTTTATTGACTACGTCGAGATCACTGGCGCCGAGTTCCTCGGTGTTGAAGAACGTGGTGGCTATTACGATGGCTCTGGCGCTGTTCGTGATATGTTCCAAAACCACCTGCTGCAAGTGTTAGCGATGGTAGGAATGGAGCCGCCAGCACAAATCAACGCTGATTCCATGCGTGATGAAGTGGTGAAAGTTCTGCAGTGCCTCAAACCGTTAGACGAAGACGCGCTGCGCAATGATTTGGTGTTGGGTCAGTACACAGCATCTGAAGTCCGTGGCCAGCACCTATTGGGTTACCGCGAAGAAAATGGCGTTGCCGACGACTCGCGCACGGAAACCTACATTGGTCTAAAAGCTTACATCAATAACTGGCGCTGGAATGGTGTGCCTTTTTACGTACGTACGGGCAAACGTCTTCCTACTCGCGTGACTGAAGTGGTCATCCACTTTAAACAGACGCCGCATCCAGTATTTGGTCAAAATGCACCAGAAAACAAACTCATCATTCGAATTCAGCCTGACGAAGGCATTCAGATGAGCTTTGGTCTCAAAGAGCCAGGCGCAGGCTTTAAAGCGAAAGAAGTGAAAATGAACTTCCACTACGCCGACCTGCAAGAGACCCAAATGCTGACGGCTTATGAGCGTCTTCTGCTTGATGCCTTAAACGGAGATGCTACTCTATTTGCCCGTAGCGATGCGGTTGAAGCGTGTTGGAAGTACGTTCAACCGATTCTCGACTTCAAACAAGATCCACAAGCACTGTTTGGTTACGCTTGTGGTACTTGGGGGCCAAAAGAGTCTGATGACTTGTTAGCACGAAACAACCGTGCATGGCGCTTCCCATGTAAAAACCTGACAGATACGGACTACTGCGAACTATGATCAATCACAAGATCCACTCAACCGCGCAGCAGGTGGTAGAAAGCCTTGCCAACGATATGAAATCGTACAGCGAGCTTGGCCGACCTGTTCACATTTCACTTTCCGGCGGCAGCACCCCTAAGATGCTGTTTAACCTGTTGGCCCAGGCCCCATACGCGGATACCATCGCTTGGCAAAACCTCCACTTCTGGTGGGGAGACGAACGCTGCGTTGCACCGGATGACGCGGAAAGCAACTACGGCGAAGCAAACGCTTTGCTATTTAGCAAAGTGAACCTACCTGCTGAAAACATCCACCGTATTCGCGGCGAAAATGACGCCGAGCAGGAAGCGCTGCGCTTTGCCAACGAAATGGCAGAGGTTATCCCGTGTGAAAACGGTACACCCGTGTTTGATTGGATTCTATTGGGTGTTGGCGCCGACGGCCACACTGCCTCTTTATTCCCGGGTCAAACCAACTATGCGGATGAGAACTTGTCTGTTGTCGCTTCTCATCCTGAATCTGGCCAACTACGCGTGTCAAAAACCGCTAAAGTGCTAGAAGCAGCAAAACGAATCAGCTACCTCGTTCTTGGCTCAGGTAAAGTTGATATCGTGTACGAAATTCACACCACTCCAGCAAGCGAACTGCCTTACCCCGCGGCGAAAATTCTGTCGAAAGCGGGTGAGACGGAGTGGTACTTAGATTCTGACGCAGCGGCGAAAATCGCATAACGCGGTTGCTCGTCCAACGAGAACATATTGGAGAGAAATAATGAAAGGTGATATCGGTGTTATTGGCCTAGCGGTAATGGGTCAAAACCTTATCCTCAACATGAACGACCACGGCTTTAAAGTGGTGGCTCACAACCGTACTGCTGCGAAAGTAGACGAGTTTCTAGAAGGCCCAGCGAAGGGTACAAACATTATTGGTGCTTACTCACTTGAAGAGTTGGTTGAGAAACTCGAAACGCCACGTAAAGTGATGCTGATGGTTCGTGCTGGTGACGTTGTTGACACTTTCATCGACAACCTAATCCCACTTCTAGACGAAGGTGACATCATCATCGATGGTGGTAACACTAACTACCCAGACACTAACCGCCGCGTAGCGCACTGCCGTGAGCAAGGCATTCACTTCATCGGTACTGGTGTATCTGGCGGTGAAGAAGGCGCACGTTTCGGTCCTTCAATCATGCCTGGTGGCGCTGTGGAAGCTTGGGAAGCGGTTAAGCCTATCTTCCAAGGTATCTCAGCAAAAACTGACGCTGGTGAACCTTGTTGTGATTGGGTTGGTAACGACGGTGCTGGTCACTTTGTTAAGATGGTACACAACGGTATCGAATACGGCGACATGCAGCTAATCACTGAAGCTTACCAGTTCATGAAAGACGGTCTTGGTATGTCTGCTGACGAGATGCAAGCTGTATTCGCTGATTGGAACAAGAGTGAGCTCGACAGTTACCTGGTTGAAATCACGGCTGACATCCTTGGCTATAAAGATGAAGACGGTGAGCCTCTCGTTGAGAAGATCCTAGACACAGCAGGCCAAAAAGGTACGGGTAAGTGGACAGGTATCAATGCCCTAGACCTAGGTATTCCACTGACACTTATCTCTGAGTCAGTATTCTCTCGCTGTCTATCTGCACTAAAAGAGCAGCGTGTTGAAGCTGAGAAGCTATTCGGCAAGACAATCACTCCGGTTGAAGGTGATAAGCAAGAGTGGGTTGACGCACTTCGTCAAGCGCTACTAGCGTCTAAGATCATCTCTTACGCTCAAGGCTTCATGCTAATGCGCGAAGCATCAAACGAAAACGGCTGGGATCTTAACTACGGTAACGTAGCACTCATGTGGCGCGGTGGTTGTATCATCCGCTCGGCATTCCTAGGCAACATCCGAGATGCGTACGAAGCGAACCCAGATATTGCATTCCTAGGTTCTGACGAGTACTTCAAAAACATCCTACAAAGCAGCCTAACGGCATGGCGTAAAGTGGCAGCGAAATCTCTAGAGTCAGGCATCCCAATGCCATGTACGATTTCTGCGCTATCTTTCCTAGACGGTTACACAACGGCTCGTCTACCAGCGAACCTGCTGCAAGCTCAGCGTGATTACTTCGGTGCGCACACTTACGAGCGTATCGACCGTGAACGTGGTGAATTCTTCCACACTAACTGGACAGGTACAGGCGGTGATACCGCATCGACCACTTACGATGTGTAACCTGTAGCGCAACCATTGAATCGGGCGCGAAAGCGCCCTTTTTTTGTTGGCTCATCCCGTTGATAGATGAGGTTGGGTGATCTCATCCCCTCATCTACGCCTATAATTAAAAAAGTGTGGATGATGTCACACCTTGACCACTCACCTAAATTGGAGTGGCAATATTTACTTAGTAGGGCTCAATTATGACTATTAACAAACACTTTGTATTTGTTCCATCGGATGTTGAACAAGCAAATAACAAGGATAATAGAGTAATTTCTGATAAAGAGACTGAGCGTCAGGCACTAGTAAAACAAGCCCAACAACAAGGCGGGCTACAAGGCTAAAAAAAAACGTAAGAGCGCCATTCGGCGCTCTTATTTTTTTAACTCTAATAATCCCAACAACTTCAGCTTACGATAAACGGTATTTCGACTCACACCTAAACTGCGCGCCACTTGGCTGATGTTACCTTTTGACGCTTGATAAGCATTAAGCAATGCGCTATTCACAGTGGTTTGCAAATCTTGTCTCTCGTCATCACAACTCTCAGACTCAGACACCATTGCATGAGCTAAGTGGCTAGGCAGATGCTCAATACTCAGCCACTCTTCATCCGGATTAAGAAGCGCGGTCACCTTGAGTAGGTTGTCTAACTCTCGTAAATTTCCCGGCCACGAATAACCATCCAGTGTGTCAAGTAGCCTTGCGCTTAGCTGCTGGTTATCCCGTTGGGCATGCTTCTGGTGCAGTGTTTGAATTAAATCACGTCGGTCGTGTCGAGATCGAAGCGGCGGTAAAGTGATGATTAACCCATTAAGTCGATAGTACAGATCTTGCCGAAACTGCCCTTGCTCAACGAGCTTGGCTAAATCTTGATGGGTAGCGGCGATAATTTGGACATCGACTTTGTGACTCTCTCCACTGCCAACAGGTGTAACCACCTTGTCTTGCAATACCGTTAACAGGCGGCTTTGAGCTTCATAAGGCATCTCGCCAATTTCATCTAAAAACAGACAGCCTTTGTCCGCTTGCCGAACCTTGCCGATGTAGCCCTTGCTGTTCGCCCCTGTAAAAGCGCCCGACGCGTGACCAAACAGCTCAGACTCGATGAGCTCCTTTGCGAGGGCACCGCAATTTACAGTGACCAAAGGTGCTGTACGCCGAACGCTGCTAGCATGCAACGCTTTGACAAACTCCCCCTTTCCCACGCCAGTCTCACCAAGCACTAGCAAACTGATGTCTTTGCCATATAAACGACTCGCTTGCTGCCAAGCCTGCTCAACCAAAGAGTCGCCATAATGAAGTAAATTGTCCGTGTTGAAGCGCTTCCTACGCCGAGTTTGGCGGCCAAGCGCCGTCTGTTGCACAATTAAGCCTTGCTGGCGTTGTGATTGCTCAAGTACTTGCTCAACCGACATGCCAATTAAACCAGAGTGACGTATTAGCTGTGAAGCCACTGGGTTGTGGGCCAAGACCTTACCTCGCTCATCAGCAATCACTATGCCTTGCCAGCCAGAACTGAGGAAGGAAGAGTCTGTAGCTAAGTTGAGTTGCACAGCGCCGTCAGGTACAGAGGCTAACAATCGGTTTTCCACCATCTGAACCATATTTTGCACCAGTAACTGCTCGGTGGCATCGTGGGTTTTCTGCTCACTAGTGACATCCAAGATACCAACCAAGGTACCTTGATGATTGAAGAGTGGGCTCGCCGAACAACTGATGAATCGGTGATGTTTGATGTAATGTTGCTCCCCAACGATGGTGAGCGCGCGACGTTCATGGATCGCAGTACCGATGGCGTTGGTTCCCTTAACATGCTCCAACCAACACGAACCTGTACCGAGTGAAATGGCCGCTAATTTATCGCGAAATTTATCTTGTCCCCAAGTCGCTAGAATCACGCCCTGTGGATCAGTAAAGATCAAGCGACTGTCTGTGCGAGCCATCACTTGATTGAACAGAGGAAGCGCACTGGTTTCCACCGCCTCAATGACCTCACGACATTGAAAGCGACGTTCATCCAATTTCGCTTTGCTTAACGTAATGTCTTCTGGCTTCCTCACTTCTCTTAGACCCGCATGGCTACTGCGTGTCCAAGAAGAAGCCAACCAGTCTTGCGTGTTCATCGATCGCAGCTGCATACCTGCTCCAATAGTCAACAATCAGATGTGTCAATTTGGAACAGCTGAACATTCCTGCCCGCTTTCCAAAGCGCAAAAAACTCGCACCCATAACACCGTTACATTATTGGAAACTCTAGCTCGACAACATATTTACAACAAGTTTTTAACACTTGGTCTGTGATTTGCCTAAGTATTTCTTGTCCATGTGTTTAAAACACCGTGCGATAGATTCGAAGATCAGTACCTTCGCCGATTTGATACACATGAACAATCTACCCAGAAGAATAACGATAGCGCCCAGCGCTACCAGTAATCTGAACGAGAAACAAAAGGACTTCACATGATCTATGCTCAACCCGGAACTCAAGGCTCACTTATGAACTTCAAGTCTCACTACGACAACTACATCGGAGGAGAATGGGTGAAACCAGTCAGCGGCGAATACTTTGACAACGTCTCTCCCGTCAATGGCAAAGTGTATTGCCAAGTCGCACGTTCATCAGCCGAAGATATCGAACTCGCACTCGACGCGGCGCACCACGTTCGCTCGGCATGGGCATCCACGAGCGTCACTGAACGCGCCAACATCCTGCTGAAAATCGCAGATCGCATCGAGGCCAACCTTGAAGAACTGGCCGTGGCCGAGACTTGGGAGAACGGAAAACCGGTACGTGAAACGCTGGCCGCTGATCTACCGTTAGTTGTCGACCACTTCCGCTATTTCGCTGGCTGTATCCGAGCACAAGAAGGCAGCGCCGCCGAACTGGATGCCACAACCGCAAGCTATCACTTTCCTGAGCCGATTGGAGTTGTTGGTCAAATCATCCCATGGAACTTCCCCATGCTCATGGCGGCGTGGAAACTTGCGCCAGCGCTTGCCGCAGGCTGCTGTGTGGTATTAAAGCCGGCCGAACAAACACCCACGTCCATCTTACTCTTGATGGAAAAAATTGGTGACTTAATCCCGGCGGGAGTCATTAATGTTGTCAACGGCTTCGGCAATGAAGCAGGTCAAGCACTTGCTACCAGTAACCGAATCGCCAAACTGGCCTTTACGGGCTCAACAGAAGTCGGTAACCACATCCTCAAATGCGCCGCGGATAACTTGATACCGTCCACCGTTGAGCTGGGCGGTAAATCACCCAATATTTATTTCCCTGACATCTTTGAACACGAAGATGAGTACCTAAATAAATGTATAGAAGGCACGTTGCTCGCTTTCTTCAACCAGGGCGAAGTCTGTACTTGCCCTTCTCGTGTCTTGGTGCACGAAGCCGTGTATGACCAGTTCATTGCCAAAGTCGCAGAGCGAGCGAAGAGCATTCAACAAGGCAACCCGCTTGATACGGACACACAAGTCGGAGCGCAGGCCTCTCAAGAGCAATTTGACAAGATTCTGAGCTATTTGGAAATTGGCCGCCAAGAGGGGGCAAATGTGGTGTTTGGCGGAGAAGTGGCCCCGCAAAGTGACGACATTGCCTCTGGCTACTATATCCAACCAACACTCCTTGAAGGCAACAATAAAATGCGTGTCTTCCAAGAGGAAATTTTCGGTCCTGTCATTGCGATCACCAAGTTCAAGGATGAATCAGAAGCGCTCGCGATAGCCAACGATACGGACTACGGCTTGGGGGCTGGCGTGTGGACACGTGATGCCAACCTTGCCTATCGTATGGGGCGTCACATCGAAGCTGGCCGAGTGTGGATAAACTGCTACCATGCCTACCCTGCCCACGCCGCCTTTGGAGGCTACAAGAAATCAGGCATCGGGCGAGAGACACACAAAATGATGTTGGATCACTATCAAAACACCAAAAACTTACTCATCAGCTATGACGTGAATCCACTTGGGTTCTTCTAGGTAAGGCCATCCGACGTTACACTGGGCACACTCGCATGTGCCCATTTTCATCTGGCCACTTGAGCAATGCTAGAGTGATCTTTTTGAGGATTGATGCGCTTTCTTCACGTCATCCCAATACAGTACTCCACTAGCCACCAGCGCTAAAAGTGACACCGTAAACAGCGCCGGCATACTCAAAATCCATGCAAATACCGCTGCGAGAAAAACCACAAAACAGATCATACGGCTGCTCGACATCACGCGACCTAGTTTTCTACTCATAACGCCTCCTATCACTGGAAAGAAATGGGAAAACTGGGTGATATTGGTGACAGATGCTCCGTCATGAGTACAGTTAGAGAGTGGCAGAAAAGGAGATAAATTAACCTAAAACAAGCTCAAAATAGCTTTAGATGTGATCATGGCAGTCAGCACAGCACAAAGCGCATCACCACTCGTCGATAGGCCAATATACATCAATAAAGAAGTACACCGTCATGATCAAGCTAGACAACGCAACGAAACGCTTCACTGTTTGCTGCGCTACTCGCCTAGACACACGTGCCGCCAAATACCCGCCGCTTAGTGTACCCATCATGACCGCTATACCACGTGGCCAGTCTATTGCCCCTTCAGCGACAAAAATAACGATCGCCACCAAAGAGACCGCCGAGGAGATCAGCAGTTTAAGACCGTTCATTTGATTAATATTTTGATAGCCTGCTAACACAAGGTAGCTTAATACAATCACGCCAAGCCCTGCATTGAAGAAACCGCCATACGCCGCGACGAAAACCAAAAACAGTGTCAAGATGACGCTTTTAAGTCGAACTTCTCGAGTCGGATGTGTCGCCAGACGTGACGCCCATGCGCTAATGTGATGACCATAAATAAACAGCAAGGTAGCAAACAGCAGCAGCCACGGAATTGCACCAAGAAACTGTTGCTCTGAGACACTCAATAACAACCAAGCACCTAACGCTCCGCCGAGTAAACTGCCCAGAACAATTCGAATAATTTGTTTTTTTTCAGAAGCGATGTCTTCACGAAATCCATAGGCGCCACTGAGGTAACCCGCGCAAGCGGCAAAGGTATTGGTGGCGTTTGCAACAATTGGCGGCACGCCAACAAACATCAGCGCAGGAAAAGTGATAAAACTGCCACCCCCAGCGACGCTATTGAGTATTCCCCCCAACACGCCAGCGACGAACAACACTGCCCAATCCATACCACTCCAACCTTCGCTGCAAAACCCATAATCTAACCAGTTTTCGAGGCGAGCCCAAGTAAAGAGCAACGAAACTGTGCGTTGGCTAACTTAGACCAAGGTATTGATTTCTCGCTGTTAATGTTCATCGAATTGACAGTGCAATCTCCTTCCACTCCTGGATTTCTTGTCGATAGTGCGCAGTCTGATCAGGGGTCATGCTGTTGATAATGGTCACCAGGTAACGTCTCGACAGCTGCTGGTTGTATGCAATTTTTTGCTCTAAATCGGCGCTATAGAGCTTGTCTGGCGTATCCATCAACGATTGCAGTTTAGGTTGGAAGAGTGAAGGATCGACACGGACAGCAAGTAAGGCATTGAGCTCAACACGCATACGCGTCTGATGCGCGACCCAATCTTGGTTGGTCAGTGTCATGTCCGCAACCCATTGATCAACCATCAGTTGCTGTTCATCGGTTAAGTCACCGACCCAAGTTTCGATATTCTCTTCTATACGCGTTTTGTATCGTTGCCGAATCGCTTCTTCAGAAAGGTCTTGGTAACGTTTTTTGTACTGGGTGTGCTTTACTCGGATATTGTCCATGAGCTCTTCAACTTGCTCATCAGACAGTTGGCTGGCCAGTTCGTAGAGTTCTGGCGTCACTTTTGCGACCAGACGAGTCGTGTGCGCCTCGAGCTTCTGCTGCTCAGAGATCAGATCATCGACAGTAAACGTGGTTGGCTCAATCGCCATCAACTCATCCAAATGTTCAATATAATGTGGGATCTCTTGCTCACGGTGCCACTGGCTCAAGGTGGCGATCTTCTCGCTTGCGAGGGACTCTTGGTCATCATCCAGTTCAACGTAGTCTTGTAAGTAACGTACCAACAACCAATCCATATTGTTGTACACAAACTTAGTACTGCACCCCACTAAACCGATCGCGATCAAAAGCACCAGTCCAAATTTCTTCATTGCGGTTTCCTTTGCAACACACTGCTGATGTCCATTCTGTTTATCACGACTGCGCACCGGCAGTGGTGATAAACCAAGCAATATTAATACCAAACTTGAAAGTTGCTATTGGTCGGTCAAGGCCTTCACCTCTATTCAACACTCCATGACCGACTTCTGTAATACGACCACAAAAACCCATAGAAGTTTGACATTGTTAGCGTTAGGTTGCGCAAACGTCAGTATCGTATCCAAACTCTTTACACAAGCTGTAATAAGAATTACTTACCTTGACAGACGCAAAATCGATCACTCGCTAGCATAGACATCAACGGTAACCAATAAGGAGTCTCCGTGATGAAAAAACTCATTCTACTTTCAACGTTAATCCTAAGTTCTTCTGTGTTGGCGTCAACGCAAACCACCCAATCACATCGCTCACTGACGACGGGTGATTATCAGAGTAAGCAGATGGCTTACGAGGCGGGCTTTAAACTGATGAAAGAAGTGCGCGCCATGGATGCATCGGAGTTAAAACGTACACTTCCTATCCATCAAAGTAACGTTCTACTACCTTCTATCAAAGTGGAAGATATGACGGTCACCGTCGAAGAGTTCGCTTCTGAACGCGGCCAAGTTGCCTATAAAGCGCTAGTGAACGTCGACTATGAATATCAGTACCGCGAAAGCAATAATAGCTAGTAGCGCCCTTTCTCTGAAACAACAAAACGCAGGCATTTGCCTGCGTTTTGTTTTGCCTTGTTCGAAAAATCGCATCCGATAGACAGGCAATAAAAAAGGAGAGCCTAAGCTCTCCTTTTCCTAATCCTAACAGCGAACTCTAATTAAAGAGCTGCTTTCGCTTTTTCAACAAGCACTGCGAATGCAGATTTGTCGAATACCGCGATGTCAGCAAGGATCTTACGGTCGATCTCGATAGATGCTTTCTTAAGACCGTTGATGAAACGGCTGTAAGATAGACCATTTTGACGAGATGCAGCGTTGATACGCGCGATCCATAGTTGACGGAACTGACGCTTCTTAGCGCGACGGTCACGGTAAGCGTATTGACCAGCTTTAGTAACTGCTTGGAAAGCTACGCGGTAAACACGTGAACGTGCTCCGTAGTAACCTTTAGCTTGTTTTAGAACTTTCTTATGACGTGCACGAGCTTGTACACCACGTTTTACGCGAGGCATTATGCTTCTCCTAAACTAAACGATAAATAAACTAAAAAGAATTAAGCGTATGGCAACATACGGATAACAGCAGCCACTTCACAACGTGGAAGGATTGCGTTAGGACGTAGTTGACGCTTGTTCTTAGTAGTACGCTTAGTCAGGATGTGACGTTTTGTAGCGTGCTTGTAC
Source organism: Vibrio sp. R12-SW3-ISO1 (assembly GCF_059834005.1). Classification (NCBI taxonomy): domain Bacteria; kingdom Pseudomonadati; phylum Pseudomonadota; class Gammaproteobacteria; order Vibrionales; family Vibrionaceae; genus Vibrio; species Vibrio sp. R12-SW3-ISO1. Next base: position 27,838 of record NZ_JCBDGK010000042.1, on the reverse strand, counting down.
TTAATACCACCAGCAGTTTTCTTGAAACGCTTAGCAGCACCTTTGTTGGTTTTCATCTTAGGCATGATGAATAACTCCGCATTGTAGTAGTTTAATAAACACGTAATCAGGGCGAATAAAACCCCGCCATTTAACCGTAAGGTAAACGGCGGGGTTAAATTACTTGTAAGCCGTTAATTACTTCTTCTTAGGGGCAAGAACCATGATCATCTGACGCCCTTCAATTCTGCTTGGGAAAGATTCCACAACAGCAAATTCTACTGTGTCTTCTTTCAAGCGCTTGAGAACATCAACACCGATGTCTTGGTGTGCCATTTCTCGGCCACGGAAGCGAATTGTTACCTTCACTTTGTTGCCTTCTTCAAGGAAACGCGTCAGGTTGCGTAGTTTTACCTGATAGTCTCCAATATCAGTTCCAGGACGGAATTTTACTTCTTTAATCTGGACCTGTTTTTGCTTTTTCTTCTGCTCTTTAGCAGATTTGCTCTTCTCAAAGAGGAATTTACCGTAGTCCATTACACGACATACTGGTGGCTCAGCGTTTGGACTGATTTCAACCAAATCCATACCTGCTTCTTCAGCAGCTGCGACTGCTTCTTGGATAGAAACAACACCCACTGATTCGCCATCAGCACCCGTCAAACGAACTTCACGAACGCCACGAATTTCACCGTTTAAACGATGAGCATTTTGTTTGGCCGGTACTTGGCCGCGTCTTCCGCCTTTAATAGTTTATTCCTCCAGATTGAGCTTACGGGTAGAGATCTCGTCTTGGATGTATGCAATAAAGTCATCCACTTTAAATTTACCGAGGTCTTTACCTTTACGAGTACGTACTGCGATTTCGCCGGCTTCCATCTCTTGGTCACCACAAACCAGCATGTATGGTACACGCTTTAAAGTATGTTCGCGGATTTTAAAGCCAATCTTCTCATTTCTCAAGTCTGCTTTTGCTCTAATTCCAACTTTTTGTAGTTTTTGAGCCACTTCCTTCGCGTAATCAGACTGCTTATCAGTAATATTCATGACAACAGCTTGCTCAGGAGATAGCCAAGTTGGGAAGAAGCCAAAGTACTCTTCGATGAGAATACCGATAAAGCGCTCAAGCGAGCCCAAAATCGCACGGTGGATCATAACAGGAACTTGACGTTCGTTGTTCTCATCCACATAAGAGGCACCTAGACGGCCAGGTAGGTTGAAGTCTAGCTGCACCGTACCACATTGCCATGCACGATCGAGACAGTCATACAGAGTGAATTCGATCTTAGGACCGTAAAATGCGCCTTCGCCCTCTTGAATTTCGTATGGAATGTCCATCGATTGCAAAGATTGCTTCAACGCTTCTTCCGACTGATCCCAGATCTCATCCGATCCCACTCGCTTTTCAGGACGAGTGGAGAGTTTAACGACGATGTTCTCGAAGCCAAACGTCTGGTATGTGTCGTAGACCATCTTAATACAGCCCGTCACTTCCTCTTGGATTTGACTCTCTGTACAGAAGATGTGCGCGTCATCTTGCGTAAAACCCCGCACACGCATGATACCGTGCAGGGCACCTGACGGTTCATTACGGTGACAAGAACCAAACTCCGCCATACGCAGAGGCAAGTCACGGTAAGATTTCAGACCTTGGTTAAAGATCTGTACGTGACCTGGACAGTTCATTGGTTTGATGGCGTATTCACGGTTCTCTGACGACGTGGTAAACATCGCATCGGCGTATTTATCCCAGTGACCCGAACGCTCCCAAAGCACGCGATCCATCATCAATGGACCTTTCACTTCTTGGTAGTCGTACTCTGTCAGTTTTTCACGAACAAACACTTCCAAATCACGGAAAATAGACCAACCATTGTGGTGCCAGAACACCATACCCGGTGCTTCTTGCTGCATGTGGAACAAGTCCAACTGCTTACCGATTTTACGGTGGTCACGCTTGGCGGCTTCTTCTAAGCGCGTTAGATGCGCTTTCAGCGCTTTCTTGTCGTGGAAAGCCGTACCATAAATACGCTGCAACATTTTGTTGTCGCTGTTACCACGCCAGTAAGCACCCGCTACATTCAGTAGCGTAAAGTGCTGACAAAAACCCATATGTGGTACGTGAGGACCACGACACATATCGATGTATTCTTCATGATGGTAAAGGCCTGGACGGTCATCGCGTGCGACGTTCTCATCCAAGATTTCCATCTTGTAAGTTTCACCACGTGATTCAAACGCATCACGTGCTTCCTGCCAACTGACTTTCTTCTTAATGACTGGGTACTTGGTTTTCGCCAGTTCTTTCATGCGCTTTTCGATCTTTTCAAGATCTTCTTGCGTCAATGACTCTTCTAAGTCGATGTCGTAGTAGAAGCCACTATCGATGGTCGGACCGATCGCCATCTTCGCGTTCGGATAAAGCTGCTTGATCGCGTGACCTAACAAGTGCGCACATGAGTGACGCACGATTTCAAGACCATCGACTTCATCTTTCACTGTGATGATTTCAAGGCTTGCATCCGCTTCGATGAGATCACAAGCATCGACACGTTGACCATCAACACGACCCGCAATAGTAGCTTTCGCCAGACCAGGGCCGATAGATTGCGCGACATCAAGAGTAGAAACAGGGTTGTCAAATTGACGCTGACTGCCGTCAGGAAGAGTAATAATAGGCATTTAACTGTCCTTTACAGTGGTGTTGCACACCAAGCAACACTTGCAATTCATACGTATCTTTCACGGCCGGGATAATGGCCGTCAAAGGCGAGAATTCAGCTCCTTTTATATGCAAATACGGATGCACAACTCAGGAGCGAACGAGCATTCTAACGTAACTGACTCAAATAACAATCAATGTCACAAAAAAGTGATGATTTGGCTTATTGATTGAGCTGGCAACGCACCTCAGCAATAAGATCACTGGCGAGCAAACCAATCTGGCCTTCGCGCCGTGCTAACTCATCCGCCGCAAGGCTGTGAAGATAGACGCCAAGCTTTGCCGCGTTGCTGAGTGATAATCCTTGAGCCAATAACGCCGCGATAATTCCGGTCAATACGTCGCCCACACCACCACTCGCCATGCCCGGGTTGCCCGCAAGACACACAGAGGTCACCTCACCATCATAAATGAGTGTCCCAGCTCCTTTGAGAACAACGGTGCCGCCGTATCGTTGCTGCAAAGCCTTGATTGCGGCAAAGCGATCCACTTCCACCTCTGCCACCGAGCAAGCCAGTAATCTAGCCGCTTCGCCGGGATGTGGGGTAATGACACGCCGTTCATCGTAGTTGGGTTGAGTGGCAAGTCGATTTAAACCGTCGGCGTCGACGACTTTAACTTGTTCATATTGCGCGGCGTGATCATACAATGCGTGAGACCAAGCGTCTTGACCCAAGCCAGGTCCAATAGCCAACACTTTTTGCCCTGCAAAACGGCAACTGATCATGGCTAAGTCTTCTCGCCATCCTTCACTCATCACTTCAGGACACGCGACTTGAAGCGCGGTGACATTCTGTGGGTGGCACAGAACGCGAACAAGACCAGCACCGCTTCGCGCCGCAGCCTGGGCGCACAGACGAATCGCACCGCCATAGCCTTGGTTGCCGCCCACACATAGCAATCGCCCGTGATCGCCTTTATGTGCTAAGGCATGCCGCTCTGGCTTGAGTGCTTGCATCTCAGTTTGTGACAACCGCTCCGTGTTACTGCTGATCAGAGACGAAAAATACTCATCTACCTCCAAACCATCGAAGTGGAGTTGACCCACCACGGCCCTCGCCTCCCCTGTCACCAGTCCGCGCTTAATACCAATAAAGGTTAACGTGTGGTCGGCCGCTATACATGGTGACTTGCCCTTAATTCCTAGTCGAGTGCCAGAGTCGGCGCATAGCCCAGACGGCACATCGACACTGATGACTGGACATGGAATGAGAGAGAGAGTCTCAGAGACCGTGTCGATAATAGCTTGCGTCGGCTGACGAACCGACCCTTTTAATCCGGTGCCGAGTAATGCATCGACAATCAGCGCAGAGCGCAAAAGATCCCGCTTGAGCGCTTCGGCGTGATACTCAGTTTTAAAATAACGGATCTCGCCTCCCGAACGCACAAAGGCGAGCTTAGCGGTCTCAGCGTCTCCTTGCAGTTTAGATTCATCGCCACTGAGCCACAGAGTGACGTCATACCCCGCTTGACGAGCAAGACGAGCGACCACAAATCCATCACCGCCGTTATTGCCCGTTCCACACAATATCGTGAGCGACTTGTCGTCAGGATATAAGCGCTGAATAAGCGTCAAAATCGCGCGTCCTGCGCGCTCCATCAATTGATAACGCGTGATATTGGCTCGCTTGGCAGCCAGCACTTCACCTTGTTTGACTTGATCGGCAGTGTAAAGCCACCGTGGTAGGGTTGTGGAATCCATAGGTCACTCACTGGCTAGAATCGTGCTCTCACTGTCGCACAATCCCAGCCTAGATCGCGACCTTATCGATCACTTTTTTGAGACAAGGGCTTCCGCCGTGGCGTCTTGAATCGAGAGAAACAGCGAGCGAATCTCACCGGTTGGCGTGCGCATTGGGTTTAGGGTGATATTCTGATACATGAAATCGGCTTGTTGCGTAACCGGACGCACGTTACGACACTTAAATAAATAAGGACGTTGCTGCCACGTAATAAAGCTGCGACAGCCTAAGTCGTAGACCGGCTTGGTTTTGAGTTTAAACCAGTCTTGAGGGATCTCTGGGAACAGCTCAAACAAAGACTTGCCGATCGCATCATGAGATTGCACGCCGCTGTGATGGGTCATAAAGCCATTCCACACTTGGACCTTATGCTCACGGTCGATGACGATTAAGCCCAAATCGACGTTTTGTACCATATCCACCATCCAGTGGAATTGCTCAAATTCAGCAGGAAGATTCAACATCAAAAGTCCTCCATCAAGTACGCCAGCTTATTGTCGAGTAGCGGCAGAGATTCATCGACAAACATAAACAGTAAATCACAACGAATCGATGTACCGTCGATGTTATAACTCACCTCAAAGGTCATGGTTTTGCTAAAAGATCCCGTCGTTGACTCGATCACGGAGTCAATCGAAATATGCTGCCCGAGTAACACCGGAGAGCTTTGGAAAAAGCGGACTTCAGCTTGTTGACCTAAACCATTTAAAAACGATCCAACGAGAATGTTAGAGACGTCCATTAGGAGTTCGAGTTCTTCCAACTCCTCACTGTCCGCGGGCACTTTCATCAGTTTTTTCAAATCGGAGACACTGGAGTCACTGAGCAAGACCAGCGCTTCTCCCGCAATCCCCTCGCCACTGAACCCTTGACACACGCCGGAGACTTGATCATTTTCCGCCAAGTCTCTGAGCGCCATGTGCAACTCGCTCACTTCAAAAATATTGACGTTCGGCAGCGGCAAATGGACAAACACATCAAAGTGGCGCGCAAGCGCATCTGCGGCGCGACCAATCGACACGTTCGCCACTTCCATGTAGATGTCACGGCGGCGAAGAACCGGCAACTCCAGAGACACGGGAGTCACGATTTTTGGCTTGGCCTGAGGTTCCACCAGATCGCGTAGAACCGCTTTCAACGCGTCTTGATTGATGGGTTTTTGGATGAAAGCTTTCGCCCCCAAAGACATCACACGCTCTTTCGCTTTGGGCTGAATGTCCCCTGACACAACCACAACCGGGATGTCTATGTTGCGTTTCTGGATCTCATCTAAGGTGCCAAACCCGTCCAGCTCAGGCATGGTCAAATCAAGGAACATCAGTTTGAATGAGTTCTCTTCAAGCTGTTTTAATGCATCAAGGCCATGAACCGCAAAACTGATGTCGGCATTCAGCGAAGCAGGTAGTGAACGCGCCATTTGTTTGCGGGCTAAAGCAGAATCATCACAAATAAGAACAGGTAAAGACATTCATGCACCTACTGCTAGTTATTGGTTTAATACTTTCAGTGTAACAGATAGTTAGCAAAGCGAGCATTATGAAACACTAATATAGAGAGAATTCCTATGTCTCATCAGAGGAGTGTTTGTCAATCAATGCTTCGCAGCTATCAAACTAATCGGAGACTACCGTTTCTAACTCGCAACAATAATAGTCGTAGAAACGATTCTACACGAGCGTCACTTCGCGTTTAACATACTAAAAAAGAAAAACCGCGCCCTGTCTTCACAGGGCGCGGTTTAAGATTTTTCCGATTTGATGATTAAGCGGTCATGCTGACAAGGGATTTACCCATCAACCACTCGAGCTCTTTCGCACTCTCATCACCAAACTGAGTTTCTACGGTTTTGTATAGACGCTCAATCCCATTTGACGCAAATTCAGGTGCGTTGTGCGACGTCACCACATGGTGGAATAGCAGGCGTAAAATCGCTTTAAATTCTGGATTTTCTAGCGCCGTTAACCAGCTGGCCGAAAACTCATTTAATGAGTGATCAAAATCCAAGTGTTCAACAAACATTTTGAAAATACGGCCATCCAAAGCGGCGGTAAAATCGGTTTTTTTCGGGAAGTGATGACTGATCCCAGTTCGCGACACGCCGGTTTGTTGGCTCAATGTGGTGTATGACATTTTGTCATATCCGAGGCGTAACAGTTGGTCTACGACGGCATCCATTATTTTCTGAATGGTGATTTCAGTATCTTCTTTACTACGCTTAGGCATGTTTAGGCTCTTCTCTTTGTATATCCATCTAAATCAAAGTGAATCAAACATGACACCTCTACGAGTTAGCTTTACGGTGCATAACACCCTGGCAATGAAAAGCGCGCGAGCGCATTTCGTGTCGTGGCTAATGCAGAGCAACGCAAAATCTAACGATCTGGCGTAAGCTAAGTTTTCATAAAAGGCCATAGGGCATTTTTATGAAATGCAAAGACATCATTACTTCTGTATATAATAAGACCGCCGATAATCTTACAAATCCCCCCGACTGACAACCGAGAGCGCACATTCGGCGTGAGTAATTATCATTAATTTTCTCAATTAATTGACAAAGATCACACTGATAATAGGATTCATTCACAATCAATCAAGCGCCCCACTGACATCTTACAGCGTAGCACAGTAAATGGTATGTCATGCTGCATCATGGGTTTTTGTGTGGATTCACTTCAAATAAACCGATAAAATGACCACAAACTTTGTAAGAGGATAGTGACTATGAGCACTGAACAAGAACAAGTATGCGAAGCGTGTGGCTGTGCAGGCGAAATGGGCTTCATCATCAAAGAAGGAGACGATGTTGCACAAGTGACCATCTTCGCTGAGAACAAAACGTTGCTTGAAGCTGAGTTGGCCAAATATCTTGAACTGGCGAAACAAGTGTCTGAGAACGTGGAGTATCAAGTACCTCCTATCGCCGATGACGCAAAAGAGCTGACCGCACACTTCAAATTTGAAGTGAGCGCTGAAAAACTGATTTTTGAACTCAAAACACGTTCACTGGCGCGCTAATCACACGTATAGAGTGTGTTGATGTGTTAAAAGCGGGGTCCATCCCCGTTTTTTATTGGCTTAAAATTGACCCTAAGCCCGCTCTCTCTGATACTAAACACACGTCTGTTCATCGTGAGTGTACATGAAGTATCTCGTTAAATTTGTTGCGCTTTGGCTCAGTGCCGCCTCCTGTGTCGCTGTCGGGGAGCCACTCGACACCTACCGTATTTTGAATCATCTTGATAATTACGGAAACTTGGATCTGCGCAACAAGCCCTACACCTCTTTGCCTGATGGCCTTGTGATCAAGGGCAATCTCAATATTGCCAAAACTCAAATGACACAAATCCCGAAAGGGATAGAGATTGAAGGCAGTTTGGATGCCTCAAACAGCGGGCTGAAAAAAATCGCCCCTGGGGTCAAAATACGCGGCTATGCCAACCTCCTCGGGTCACAAGTGACTCGTTGGCCTCCCGGTATTCAGGTGGGTGGTTTTCTCAATTTTACTGACACACCTCTAGCAAGCTTGCCACCTAGGTTTCGCGTTAAAGGGGATTTGAGTGTGATGCGCACACCACTGACCGAACTGCCGGAAGGACTGACCGTTGATGGGAACCTCTATATTGGCGGCTCCGCCATCACCACATTCCCAGACACCATGACCGTCAATGGCAACATCTTCCTTGGTGGAAATCGCATTAGCCGTTGGCCGACCAATCTGACCCTCGGCGGTGCGGTCGCTCCCTAGAGTGAGCACTAACCGGCCGAAAAAAGAGCACAGTCGTCAAACGACTGCGCTCTTTTTAATTGAGCCGCGAATACCGCTTACTGGTTTTTCACCGGATTGGCATAGCTGGCGATCAGGTGTCGCTGCGCACCCTCTGGTAACGCTTGCAATTTGTCGGCTAAGCGCTGCTTAACCCCTTCTTCGACACTTTCATCGCCAGAGGCCAGCAAGTTAATTGGGAATAACTTGTAGTGACGGTGAATTTGCTCATCGATAGTACTCGCCAACTCATCAGGACTATCACAGCCCGATTGAATTACGTCGCCAAATGCCACATGGACGCGGCCTTTATAGCCCACAATACCCTGAATGATACTTTCAATATCTTCAAACTCACCTTTTTGATAAACACCTTGAGTCTCTTTTTGATGCAGTTCCAGAGCCTTAGCACTATCACAGGGATCATATTCGTAAGAGATCGAGACCGGGACAATATTGAGTGAGCGGATGTAATCTGCAAAGTCGATTTTCTGTTTACGTCCTTCGACATGAAACATCTTTAAAATCGCAGGATCCGTAAAATCATTCCCATCTTTCGCTCGGCCCTCTTTTTGTGCAATCCAAATCGAGTGACCAGTGTCGAGAGAGTGTTTTATGTACGCAGACAAGGTGCCCAACGCTTTCATCATCTCACGCGGACCTTTGGCTGAACGTTTAACAATAAAGCTCTTATTGAGCTTCATAAGCTCCGTCGCGCACGGTTTTTTCAACAAATTGTCGCCAATCGCAATGCGCACAGTTTTGTGGTTATTCACGTGCAAACCATAGTTAACCAACGCCGGGTCCATAGCAATGTCACGGTGGTTAGAGACAAACAAATAGGCTTGATTAGGATCTAGCTGGTCTAAACCGCTGTAGGTGACGCCGTCTGTTGTCGTGTTAAGCGTACGCTCAAGGTAGGATTTCACTTCCAACTGAATGGTTTCAACAGAGTTGAGCTTAGACCATTTCATTTTTAGCGCGATTTTCACCAACGGAGACATCAACGCAGCAAACCAGCGTCCACGGTGTGAGAAGCGATGTTTTATGATGGCGCTGATAAACTCTTCATCATTAATTAAGCGTTCAATCGCAGCAGGAATTTCGTCGTCGTTGTAAGGGCGGATGTCTACAAATGGGTCTGTGGTTGTGGTCATGGTCTACTACATCAAATTTAAAGCTGGCCTATTCTACGCGGAGTTTGTGCGCTTAGCAGCTATCGTTGTCGCACAATTAGTAAGGTCAGACCAGAACGTCGGCCCATTTTTGCGCAAACCGTCACCACTTGAGGCCGAAAAGCGTGATTTGATTGTGTAGGTCACCGGCAAGATTGGCATTTCAATTAGAAAACGGTACTCTTGTCGCCCCATAAAGAGTGAGTTTTTCCATGCATTACGCCATTTCCTATCAAGCGCAATCCCACGAGTATCTGACGACAACACCACGTCGTCACACCATCAAGCACGGTTTGCTGCGCGTCACTCAAGGATTCGTCTTTATCCGTTTGGGCAAAAAAGAGTACGTCGTCGAGCCTGGCGATACCTTTTGGCTGCCATTTGATACCCTCGCGGCCGTCACCTATACGCCGAACACTCAACTGGATCGCATCGAGGTATCGGTACGCACCCAACTGCCACTCGTAAGGCAAGCCGGCTACATCCAGCCCACCCCTCTGCTAACCGCGCTGCTTGATCGCTTAAGCACGGTTGATGACAGACAAAAACAGCTTCCGCTACTGACGGTCGTGCGTGATGAATTGCCCTCGCTTACGCCTAAGCTGAGCGAATCCACATTCACTAAACAGCTCAATCAGTGGTTAAGCGACAACACCCTGCGAGCGCAAAGCCCGTTGCCAAGTGAAGTGCAACTTTTACTCAGAGTACGTGAAGCGCGTAAGCAGATGCTGTCAGGTCAAGCGCGCAGCCAGGTAATTAAACGATGGTTTGATGGTAACGACGCCCTGTTCGACAATCTGGAACAAGCACTGGTTGGCTAGGTGATGCACGCCTAGCCAACCAGTGCAGTTCAAACTCTCCCACTAAACATCGTTGGACCTACGGAGCGTCAACGTGCCTAAAGAGCTTCATTGGATTTGCGTACCAACATCATGGCGCTTTTAGGGGCCACAGTCAGCGCATTTTCAGTGCCAAATACTCTCTTTCCTGTCAGCACATCCGTCATCGCCGTCCCCTCTTTTCGCTCTATGGTTTGACTGCGTGTCGATTTGTTGATCACCACAAGACCATCATTGCCGCGAGCAAACACCAAGAGATCGTCACCGGCTTCAATGATGCGCATCGGTTTGCCATGCATTTGATTGTGAAAGGCAATGGCGGCGCACATTTTTTTGTCCTTCCAAGCGGATTGCCAGCGAGGCTGACCCGAACGGTCTTGAATGCCACTGGTATCGAGATCGGTATAGATCAGCGGTACACCGCCATCTCGGCCCAAAATGTAGCAGTAAGCTAACCACTCCAACGTCTCATCCATCACCAAATTCGCAAAGACATCGTTATTGGGAATGTCATGGGTAATGGCGAACGTAATCGCTCGACTTTCCGATAGCGCTTGGCCAAAGCAATAAGGATCCACCAAGCTTTTCAAGCTTCCTTTCGGTTGTAGCGCGTCGAACAGTGTTTGAAACAGGGGAAAGTCGTAGGCTCCAAGATCGGTTTGAGCAAGAAAGGGCTCTAAGAAGAGATCATACTCAGGTTTGGACGCACCGCCACTGGTGATGATCTCACCAAAAATATGCACGTCGTGACAAATCTCATCCGTCCACACTTTTTGCAGATGCTCCAGCGTCATGTGTTTTGCGGCATCAATGCGAAACCCTTTGACCCCTAGTGACTTTAGGGCTTTGAGATATTGCTGCTGCATGCTCACCACATGCGCGTTATCACGCAGAGTAGGCAGCCCCGGATCGCTTGGCCCACCAGTAATTCGGCCATTTTGCACTTGCCACTTGTCCTGCCAATCGGAGATGCCGAACGCTTCGACAAAATCATCGTGATCGAACAGTGGCTCACTCAAATCACCAAACAAACGTTGACGCTCGTAATACGCCTTGTCCTTCTGGTAGGTCGCTATGTCCGCAGCACTGGGGTAGTGTAAATCATCACGTAGCGATGATTCATTCGCCATATGGTTAAACACTACGTCGGCGTAGATCTCAACCTTGTGCGCTTTCAGCGTGGCAATCATCGCAGTAAATTGCTCAGTGTTACCCAATTGATTGTCTATCACTCGATAATCTTGCGGTTGATAGCGCTGCCACCACTGTGTGCCTTGTTCGCGCTTAAGCGATTTCATCGGTGGCGAAACCAACACGGATTTATATCCCGCGTTAGCAATATCTGTTGCTCTCGCTTTGACCATCTCATAAGGCCAATCGAAAGCATGCAAAATGACGTCGGTTGCATTCGAGATTAACATCACGATTTCCTTTACCTTTTTGTCAAGCGGCTACGTCGGTAGCCCGATTGTCTGCCATTTTACCAAAGCGAGATCCGCTTGCGATTCCCCCTTTATCCGCTTCTTGCCGTAGTAGGTGCGAGGCGTAGAGAGGTGTTGTTCGATGGTAAATGGGCGTCAACTCACATAAGCTTGCTCAATAATCGTCAGCCTGATTGATTCATTGGCCAAGCCACATCGTCGTGAGAAGCGACGGATAAGGGTGCAGATATACCATGAGTATAGTTCGAATTTATATGGTTTCCGATTTGGTGTGTCTATGGTGCATTATCGGCTATCAGTGTTTACGAGCCGCACTAAATTCCAGCAGCCGCCCATCAATGATTGCCTCTTGCGCAAGCTATCACTATGCTGTGTGCCCATCACCAATGACAAGGGGTCACCAATGAATCAAACACACGCTTACCCTATCGGAACACGCGGGGAGAAATGGACGGACACAGAGAGAGCGGCTTGGCGAGCGAGCGTGACAAAACAGCGCGATTATCAGCAGCAAGTCGTGAGTAAGATTGAAGCTCTTCGTGGTCGATTCGACGTTGAACAATACGGCTCACTTGACTACGACGAGCAGCACTACGCACTTTACTGCATCAAAACGCGCCAATGGGACACAAGTAAAAAAGTGGTGTTGATCACTGGCGGCGTGCACGGTTATGAGACCAGTGGTGTCCACGGTGCGCTGGCGTTTGCCGAAGAAAAAATGGCCCATTACAGCCAATATTTCAATGTGATCGTCGCACCGTGTGTTAGCCCTTGGGGCTATGAAACCATCAATCGCTGGAACCCCAATGCCATTGACCCCAATCGCTCTTTTTACGCCAACTCCCCTGCCAAAGAATCCGCGCAATTAATGAGGCTAGTTGAAAGCATCAACGAAGAGATTTTGGTGCACATCGACCTGCATGAAACCACCGATACCGATGAAAGTGAGTTTCGCCCGGCATTGGCCGCTCGTGATGGCCTTGAGTACATAGAAGGCATGATTCCCGACGGATTTTACACTGTTGGTGATAGCGACAATCCGCAATTAGACTTTCAAGCCGCCGTGATTAACGCGGTAAGCAAAGTCACGCACATCGCCCCAGCGGACGAAAAAGGCGAAATCATTGGTTCTCCTGTCGTAAGCCACGGTGTCATTCTCTATCCAATGAAACAACTCGGCCTATGTGGTGGTGTCAGTACCTGCCTGTATGGCACCACCACTGAAGTGTATCCAGACAGCGCAAGTGTGATCGACGAGGCGTGCAATGCGGCTCAAGTCGCGGCGATTGTCGGTGGGCTGGAGTACGTGCTCGGCCAGAATCAGTAACCGAAAAGCGTCATACCACAGACAATAGAACACAGGTAAAAGAAGAGGCAGCCAACAGGCTGCCTCTTTAGTCGATGTGAGTGATTATTTGTCTAACGACAACCCCACCTGACTGATTTTACTTTTGAATTCTTCGATGCTGTCTGCTTGATAAGTAGGACTGCCGTTAAAGTAACGTGGCTTTTCTGGCTTCATTGCCTCTTTTAGCGCTTTCTCTTGCTCAAGGTCATCATGATAAACCGTCACGCGGTGCGGGATGTCCTGCTTAAACGTAGCCATCATTGTCTCCTTTTTGACGTTGCTGTTGTGTTTTCTTACTAAAGCGTAGACGCGATGCCAGGCAAGCCCTGCCCCTTAATTTCGATTTGTGAGCATCACTACAAAAAAATGAGCACATCGCTGTGCTCATTTTCATTCTTCCATTACCACTTAATCACTTACTGATAAGCGGGCAGCTCAGACTTCAAGCCTTTCAATAAGCTGACACACATCACCAGCAGCACCAGCGTGAAAGGCAGGCCGGTCGCGACCACGCCCGACTGCAACGCTTGCAGGGCCTCTTTGCCTCCGACCCAGAGCATCACCGCCGCGATCGAACCCTCAATACACGCCCAGAAAATGCGCTGAGGGACAGGTGCATCAATTTTACCCCCCGCCGTAATGCTGTCGATCACCAATGAACCCGAGTCCGACGACGTCACAAAGAACACCAAGATTAAGGCAATAGAAAGCACAGAGATAATGGAGCTGTAAGGCAGCTGTTCATAGACATGGAACAGAGTCAGTGAAATATCCGTTAAGCCATTGGTGCCTAGCTCTCCGACTTTATTAACCACTTGATCCAGTGCAATACCACCGAACACCGCCATCCAGATCAGCGTCACCACGGTTGGAATCACGATCACGGCAAAAATAAACTCACGAACGGTACGACCTTTCGAAACTCGAGCGATAAACATCCCCACAAACGGTGACCAAGATACCCACCATGCCCAGTAGAAGACTGTCCAACCATGCATCCAGTCGATGTCTTCACGGCCATGAGGGTTACTCAGCGGCAAGATGTTTTGTACGTAGGCAACCGTGGAGTCCCAGATTGAAGTGGTCGCGATATCAAAACTGACGAATAACACAAACACCAACAGTGCAAACGCGACAATCATGTTGACGTTTGACAACACTTTCACGCCGCCATCGATACCACGAATGACAGAAATGACCGCAATAAAGGTTACGAAAGCGATGACCGCCATCTGTAAGCCGGTACCACCATCAAGACCAAACACATGGTTAATCCCACTGGTCGCCTGCTGTGCCCCTAGCCCCAGAGACGTTGCCAAGCCAAACAGCGTCGACAACACCGCAAGAATATCGACCACATGACCTAACCAACCCCACGCTCTGTCACCAAAAATGGGATAAAACGCTGCGCGTAGCGACAGAGGTAGCCCTTTGTTATACGCAAAAAACGCCAGCGAAAGCGCGACGATTGCGTAAATCGCCCAGCCATGAATACCCCAGTGGAACAGCGTCGCCCCCATCGCCAGGGACTTCGCCTGATCGGAATACGGTTCAGCGTTTAACGGCATGCCCCACCAATCGGTGAAGTAGGCCGTCGGCTCAGCTACACTCCAAAAAAGCAGGCCGATACCCATGCCCGCGGCAAATAGCATAGAAAGCCAAGAGACGGTGGAATACTCTTTCTTCGCATCGATACCGCCGATGCGAATTTTACCTAGAGGCGAGAAGAGGAGCGCTATCGCAAACACGACAAAGAAGTTTGTCGCCCACATGAAAAAGACATCAAAATCGGCAATGATACCGTTACGTAAACCATTTAGTGCGTCGCGCGCTGTTGCTGGTTCAACCACCAACAAAGAGACCAAACAGAGGATGACGAGTCCTGCGCTGATACCAAAAACGGGGTTGTGGATATCAAATCCCCACTTTTGAACGTTGTCTTGACCAACTTGATAATCCGTCGTGTCGATACTGTATTTTTTAAATTCATTATCCATAAATTAGTTTTTAGCTCGCGCAGTATTTGTTTTGGTTCAACAGCACAAAGCGCAAAGCCGTCTCCTGATAATTTGAACACTAATTATAACTTACCGAAAGAAATTGTATCATTTACTAAAAAAACGAGCAATGATCACATAAAATCTATCAATTCCGGCTCAATATATGCATGTTTTATTTAGACAGCGAATCATTTTTCTCCATCAAACTTAGCCCTCATTCAGTGTGGATATGTGACAAAACAATATGTCTCATAAATACACTCGCGCGCAATATATAGTGAGATCACAGAAAAACATAGCAAGATCACAAAAAAACAGATCTACGCCCCTCATATTTTTACTTTGGATGAGGGATGGCCCAATTGACTGTTCTACACTTTGCCTTCATCCGATCAACATTCCACACCACAATTCGTGAAGCATGAACAAAATTACCCTTTACCAAGTCTTTACTCGCCTTTTTGGCAATATCTGTACCGCCAACGTTCCTTGGGGAACTCGCGAGCAAAATGGTGTTGGCAAATTCAGCGATTTTACGCCTCGCGCACTAGAGGCGATTCGAGATCTCGGCATCTCCCATATTTGGTATACCGGTGTGCCGCACCATGCGCGGGTCACCGACGATTCGCAATGTGGAATACGCAGTGATCACCCCAGTATCGTTAAAGGCAGAGCAGGGTCACCCTATGCCGTGAAGGACTATTACAGCGTCAATCCCGACCTTGCTGACAATCCGGAACACAGAAATCAAGAGTTTGAGGCGCTGATTGCGCGCACTCATAAAGCGGGGCTTAAAGTGATCATCGACATCGTACCGAACCATGTCGCGCGGGTTTACCAAGGACACAATAACCCGCCTGGCGTGCGCGACTTTGGCGCCGACGATGACACCTCAGTAATCTATCATCGTGACAATAATTTCTATTACTTGCCCGGCGAACACTTCTCTGTGCCTGACGAATTGACGACGAATCCCCCGCTCGGGGGAGAGGCTCATCCCGCATTAGAAGAAGCGTACGTTGAGTACCCAGCCAAATGGACCGGCAACGGTTCACGCTTGGCTCAGCCCAACGCCGACGACTGGTATGAAACGGTAAAAATCAATTATGGGGTAAGGCCCGACGGTAGCCACGATTTTGCCTCTCTGCCTCCGCACTATCGCCATTTAGATTGCGGCGAACACCTGCATTTTTGGCAATCGCAAAATGTGCCGGACTCTTGGACGAAATTTCGTGATATCGCGCTTTACTGGCTAGACAAAGGCGTCGACGGATTTCGATTTGATATGGCCGAGATGGTGCCGGTCGAGTTTTGGAGCTACCTCAACGCACACATTAAGCACACCAACGCCGACGCGATCGTGATTGCCGAGGTATATCAACCCGACCGTTATCGTGATTACATCCAACTGGGCAAGATGGACTACCTCTACGACAAGGTGGATCTGTATGACCACCTGGTTAAGGTCATCAAAGGCTGCGCTTCCACCAGCGAGATAGGCCGCATTGAATACCAACTGCGCGATATTGAGCATCATATGCTCAAATTTATGGAGAACCATGACGAGCAACGTCTCGCTTCACCCGCGTGTTGCGCTTCGGGTGAAAACGCCATACCGGCCATGTTAGTCTCGGCGTGCCTATCGAGCGCGCCGACCATGATCTATTTCGGCCAAGAAGTTGCAGAACCCGGCGCTGAAATGGCCGGCTATGGCCAGCCGTCTCGAACCTCTATTTTTGACTACATTGGTGTCCCTCATCACCAACGCTGGATGAATAACGGTCAGTTTGATGGCGGCCAACTCACCGAGCAAGAACGCACACTGCGTCACTTCTACCAAAGGCTGCTTAACTTAACGTTAAACAGCCCTGCGCTGTGTGGCGACTACCATGATCTCTATGCCGACAACCACCAAGCCTTTGGTGATGGCGAAGATTACCTGTACGCCTTCGCGCGCTCTTGCTCGACGCAAACCTTGATCATCGCCACCAATTTTAGCCAAACGCAGTCTCATGAGGTGACGTTAACGTTAAACGAAGCGCTCATCGCCCAATGGCAACTCACTGAGGGGACCTACGCCTTGACCAACTGCCTGAGCGGCGACACACACCAACTGCAGGTCAAAAATGGGATTGGCCAAGCCACCCTGAATTTTACGCCACTGTGCGCTTTTTACTTGGAACTAGGGGAAACACTATGACGCTGCCATATCTTTTCCATGGCCAATCTCGCGATTGGGTTACGCTAGATGAGACCAAACCTATCCTCACCGTGCGTTTAGCGACGGAAAAAGGCATTCACTTCGATAAGGTTCTCGTGCGCCATGAACCCGACAACGAAGAGTATTTGGTGGCCATGACCCGCGTCGACGAGACGCCCTATTTGGATATCTGGTCGGCCAGTTTCCCACTCAATCAAGATCGCGCCATCACGCACTATGTCTTCAAGCTGCTGAGCAACCAGCGTCAATACTGGCTCGATGGCCGGCAAGTGAGCACCCGCATGCCGGGTAAAGAGACGCACTTTAAGTACAATCGCGAACATCAGCCACCTAAGTCGGTCAGCCAACAAGTGTTTTACCAAATTTTCCCTGACCGCTTTTGCAACGGCAAGCCAGAGTTAAGCGTGAAAGAGGGCGAGTATTTGGTATCTTGTGGTACTAAGCCAGTCACCCGTAAACGCTGGGGCGAACCCGTCGATTTGGAGGGCAATGGCGGCTGCGAATTTTATGGCGGCGATCTCTACGGCGTTGAAAGTAAACTCGATTACTTACAATCACTGGGTGTGACGGCGCTCTACCTCAATCCGATTTTTACCGCACCCAGCAACCATAAGTATGACACCGCGGATTATCGCAACGTCGATGACCACCTTGGCAGCAACGCCCATTTTGCTCAATTATGTGAGCAATTACGTGCGCGAAACATGCGCATCATGTTGGACGCCGTCTTCAATCATACCTCCACCGAGCACCCGTGGTTTAACTTGCAAGGCTGGCATGACACCCTAGGTGCGTATCAATCGGTGAACTCACCTTACCGTGATTACTACTTGTTTAAAGATGAGGGCCAAGATTACATCGGTTGGAAGGGCATACAATCTTTGCCTGTGCTCAATTTTGACAACCCAGAGGTAAGAGAATACCTCTATCAAGGGGACGATGCGGTGATCAAGCATTGGCTAAAACCGCCCTACTCCATTGATGCTTGGCGATTTGATGTGATTCATATGCTGGGCGAAGGAGAAGGGGCAAAGAACAACGCGCACTACGTTAAAGCTTTTCGTGACGCTGCCAAGCAAGTCAACCCGGATTGCTACGTACTGGGCGAGCACTTCTTTGAAGCAACTCAATGGCTGCAAGGCGATCAAGAAGATGGCGCAATGAACTACTATGGGTTTGCACACCCACTCAGAGCGCTACTGACAGGCTTAGACATCGCGTTTGACCCAATCGACATCAATGTGAGCGAGTTTTTGGATTGGCAAGCCGAGGCGAGAGCGAAACTGCCGTGGGCCAATCAATTAGCGCAGTTGAATCAGCTCGACAGCCACGATACTGCGCGCTTTATTGAGCTAGTTAAAGAGGAACCCGAAAAATACGCCTTGGCTGCCACGCTGCTATTTAGCTATGTCGGCGTACCCTGCGTCTATTACGGCAGTGAATTGGCACTCGAAGGCAGTCATGACCCCGATAATCGCCGCTGCATGCCGTGGGATAAGGTGGACGCTAACCCCACTCTGGCTCTGTTTCAGGCATTGATCGCCTTGCGCAAACAACACCCGGCGCTGCAATACGGTGACTACGTCCCTCTGGTACACGACGACAACAGCTTTGTGTTTGCGCGTACCCTAGGCGATGAAGTGATTGTTGCCGCCTTTAACGTCAGCAACCAAAACCAAATCGTCTCTATTCCACTGTGGAAGCTCACCAAGCCGGTGTTTGTGTTGACCGACTTACTCGACAAGCACGCCCTCCCCGTCGAAGGAGAATCCATGCAGACTACCCTACCAGCGATGGGCGCGCGCTTGCTTGGTGGCTAAATTGTAATTCAACCAGGCGCTGATAGAGCTCACATGACTCGAGCAGCGCCGCATGGCTGCCTTGGTCAACTAACCGGCCCCCGTCGAGTACGGCAATACTGTCCGCGTGTTGAATGGTCGATAGACGATGCGCAATGATCAACGTCGTGCGACCTTGCATCAGTTGCTCAAGCGCCTGCTGAACGTGATGTTCACTTTCACTGTCGAGTGCACTGGTGGCCTCATCGAGCAGTAATATCGCGGGATCTTTCAGAATCGCTCGCGCAATCGCAATGCGCTGCCTTTGACCACCGGACAAACGCACACCGCGCTCGCCGAGAAAACTGTGGTAACCGTCAGGCAGCGCCATAATGAACTCGTGCGCATGGGCTTTTTTCGCCGCCAGCATCACCTCTTCATCACTCGCGTCTGGACGACCATAACGAATATTGTGCATCACATCTTGGCTAAACAGGGTTGGCTGTTGGGGAACCAGCGCCATATACTCGCGCAGTTGACTCGGTTCAAACTGCTTCACATCACGCCCTGCGATGCGCACCTGACCAGATTGCGGGTCATAAAAGCGTTGTAGCAGTTCAAACAGCGTGGTTTTTCCTGCGCCTGACGGACCAACAAGCGCCAGCACTTGACCATCTGCGACCTTAAGCGAGAGGTTATCGATTGCCGCCACATCTGGCCGCGATGGGTAGTGAAACGTCACCTGCTCCAGTTGCACGCTCGCTCCTTGGATTGGGCTGTCGCTCGTGGTCTCACTCGGCCCCACAATATCACTTTGCACTTGAAGAATGTCGACCAAACGCTCTGTTGCCCCCGCCGCGCGTTGCAGCTCGCCCATGACCTCAGACAATGTGCCTAACGAGGAGGCGACCATAATGGCGTAGAACACGAACGCGCCCAAATCGCCAGCCGACATGGAGCCATGAATCACATCTCTTCCGCCGACCCAAAGCATCCCTGCAATCGCAGTAAAGACGATCACAATCACTCCGGAAATCAATATGGCGCGCTGCTTCACTCGCTGACGGCCAACGTCGTAGGCTTTTTCAACCTCAATGGCAAACGCCGCACGCTCAAACCCCTCACGGGAATAACTTTGCACCGTTTTAATCTGTTCGACCGCTTCGCCGGCGTAGCTGCCGACATCCGCCATCGAATCTTGGCTACGTCGTGATAAAGCGCGAACTTTACGGCCATAAAAAAGAATCGGGACCAACACAAACGGCACGGACGCCAGCACCACCAAAGTTAATTTCACATTGGTGGCAAACAGCATCACTATCGCGCCTAAACACATGAGTGAGCTGCGCATCGCCATGGAGAAAGAGGATCCAATGATACTTTGCAACAAAGTAGTATCGGTGGTGAGGCGTGACATGATCTCGCCGCTGCTGTTGGTTTCAAAGTAACTGGGGTGCAAAGAAATCACATGATTAAACACCGCGAGGCGTATATCCGCACTGACGCGCTCCCCCACCGATGAAACCAAATAAAAGCGAAAGAAGGTGCCCACCGCAATCATGATGGTGACCGCCACGATATAAAGGATCGCTTGCTCAAGCTCCGCCAATGACTGCTGTGAAAAACCATTGTCGATAAGCATGCGTACCCCTTGACCCACCGAAAGCGTCAACGAGGCAGTCGCCACCAACGCAATCAACGCGCCGATGACCTGCCAGCGATAAGGACGCACAAAAGCCAGTAACTCGAATAAAATCGCTAAGCTTTTACGTGATTGGGCACTTGGTGTTGCCGAAGATGTCTGATTTTGCTGATTGGTGGATGCTCGTCCCATCAAATGGTCTCTTTTCCCGTCATGATGACGCTAGGCTATTGAACAGCTTCGAGACTACCACCTCACACATTAGGATGCACCCATTGGCTTTATCAATAAAAGAGGAATGAACGCATCGACACCGCGCCCAGTTCAATGCCACCTGTGATTGAGAAAAGCCGATCTTGTTCATCCGACGCTCCCGCAACCGTTAGCGCAGGCACATAGTGCTCAAGCGTTGGATTCGCTTGATAAAGCAGAGAACCCAGCTCACGCGTATCCGCCAACGATGAAAAGCGTCGTGTTTACAGCGCCTGACCGACTTTATCATCGAACTCTAGCGCCCAATCATGAACATGACCGTCTAAATCCAGAGCGCGTAGGTTGTGCACCACGTTGCCAGAGCCGAGAATTAAGACGCCACGGTGGCGAAGTTGACGCAATGTTTTACCGAGATTGAGATGCCAGTCGAGCGGCTTCGTAACATCAATCGACATCTGGAACACAGGAACGTTGGCCTCTGGGTAAAGAGATTTCAGCAGCGCCCACGCGCCGTGATCAAGCCCCCACGTCTCATCTTCATGGGCGTTGATGTGGTCAAGCAACTGCACCACTTCTCGCGCGAGCCTTGGTGCCCCGGGGGCCGGATATTGCTCTTCATACAGGGCCTTGGGAAAGCCGTAAAAATCATGAATGGTGCGAGGCTGCGCAGAAACATCGACCAGGGTCGAGCCTTGACTCATCCAATGAGCAGACAGCACCAAGATCGCTTGAGGAGTAGGTAAACTGGCGCCCAGTTCCATCCACGAACGACTGTAGCGGTTGTCTTCAATGATATTCATCGGTGAGCCATGACCCAGGAAGATCACCGGCATACGTTCGGATGCGCTCAATGAGCGTTTTAGTTGTTGATAAGTCACGTTGGTCATTGTTGTGCCTCATAGTATTCGCTGGAGATGCTCCCTTGTAAGTAGGAGCGGATGAACTCAGTATGCGCAAAATAAATAATGAACACTATGTAGATTATGTGGAATAATTATCTATATTTTGTTCGCAATTTCATTCGCAAGAATGTTCCCCATTTCGATTGTTCTTAGGAGGATACCCGTGGATAAAATGGATGGACTTAGAGCCTTTGTCGCCACCGCGCAAACGGGATCGTTTACCGCAGCGGCGCAAAGGCTTGGCATCTCTAACCGACTTACCTCCAAATATGTGGCTCAATTGGAAGCGCAGGTCGGCGCCCGCCTGTTGCAACGCACGACACGCAATGTCAGTGTCACCAGTGCGGGGTTGCGCTTACTCGAGCAAGCGCCACGTCTTCTCGCCGAATTTGACGAACTGTTCGAGCAAGTCGGTCGCAGTCATCAACAACTCTCTGGGCCACTCAAAATCTCTGCCCCCATCACCTTTGGTGAACTCTACCTGCAAGATCTACTGCGCCGCTTTGCCTTGCTTCATCCAGAGATTGAACTCGACCTGCGCTTAACCGATGATTTCGTTGATCTAGCGATGGAGGGATTTGATCTTGCTTTTCGCATCGGCCTGCCCGACAACGCTTCCGTTCGTGGCCGTAAGTTAGGCATTATTCACAGCCAGTTAGTGGCCTCTGCGGAGTATTTGGCCGCCCACGGCACGCCGATTAGCATCGACGATTTAGCACAACATAGGTTGATTATTGACACCAATCGCCAAGGTTACCAACGCTGGACATTTACGCGAGAGGGCGTCCAGAGTGACTTCAAACCACGCAGCCAACTTAAAGTCAACAGTGCGCGCGTGGCAAAAGAGTGGGCAGAGCAAGGGATGGGTATCGCTTTGTGCCCCGATTTTGTCACTCACGATGGCATCAAAAGAGGGCGTTTAGTTCGGGTACTGGACGATTACGATCTCGGCACACGTTCGATGTACGCCATCTATCTAGCCGGACATGAAATTCCACGTAAAGTCCGCGCGCTGATCGATTTTGCCCATCAAGAACTGTCATCCACAATCTAACCTATCTACCCAGCAAGGCTTGGCGTATGATGCGAGACTATTGCGAATAATAATGAGAAGTCAGCTCAAGCTCCCCTTGAGCCATTTACTGCTATGAACGTCACTACGCCAACCCAACTTATCCCCGTTGGGGTTCGATTTATGCTCTTGTCTGCACTGGGCTTTGCTCTGATGTCGGCAAGTGTCAAGTACGTCAGTGAGCACGGTATTCCTGTGTTTGAGATTGTTGCAGCGAGGGCCTTGGTGTCTCTCATCATCAGCTATCTGGATGTGAAGCGTAAGCGCCTCTCGGTATGGGGACACAATCGTAAATTGCTCCTCGTTCGCGGCGCCGTGGGCACCTTCGCGTTGATGTGTGTCTACTATTCGGTCACCACGCTGCCCCTTGCGGAAGCGACCATCTTGCAATACGTGCACCCGGTGTTCACCGCGCTGCTTGGCGTGCTGTTTTTAAAGGAGCGCATTCAAAGCGCCACCTTAGTGTGCATCGTTTTCTGTTTAACTGGGCTTGCCGTGATGATGCAACCCAACTTCAGTGACAGTGTTCACCATGAACTGCCTCCACTTAGTGTGATGCTCGCGCTCGGCGGCGCGTTTGGCAGTTCGATTGCTTACGTCATCGTTCGTAAATTGAGCCAAACCGAAGACAGTTCAGTGATCATTTTCTATTTCCCGTTGGTTGCCCTACCTACCTCTTTGCTACTGATGAGCGATAATGTTGTTTGGCCAAGCTTGCCAATGCTGTGCATGTTGGTCCTGGTGGGCATCTTCACCCAAATTGGCCAATACGGTTTAACGAAAGCGATGCAAACCCAAGAAGCAGGCAAAGCCTCGGCGTACTCTTACGTGCAAATCGTCTTTTCTACCCTAATTGGTGTTTGGGTCTTTAATGAAGTGCCATCGCTATGGACCTACCTAGGCGGCACATTGATCATTACCGGCGCTTTGATCAATGTGTTTGGACGGAAAATGCTGCCACCTCTTCGTAAAAGAAATGGGGCAACACGAGCGAAATAGCCGATTCATCGAGGCGAACCTTAAGGTCAACGGTGACAGCGCCGTTGACCCAGCGCCCCCCATCACACGCTCGGCGCGTGACACTCGGGTTCTGCTTTGTGACTCATCATTTCAAACACCACCAGTAATAAGGCGGCGGTGATGGCCCCCGCTAAACAGAGATATAGCGCGCTGTAATAGTTATACAGCTCGGCCACCACACCCACCGCGAGGCTCGAAACAAGGGTACTGATGTTCAGCATATTGGAAAACAGCGTCGATGCGGTGCCGAGGCGATCCTTCATCATGTCTTGCAATGCCACCATACCTAAGGTCGCGCATATACCAATAAAGAAACCATTCAGCAATTGAGCAAACAGCATCACGCTAAATTGGGTTTCTACGAGCATCACCAAATAGAACAGCGCACCAGAGACAACCGCGGTCGTCATCACCCTCGTGGTGCCAAACTTGTCCGCCATACGGCCGGCGGCCAGCATCACCGGAATCTCAAAGGCGGCGGCAGCCCCAAATAACAGCCCAAGCCAACTGGCATCGACCACCAACTCTTGAGAGAGGTAAAGCGGAATACTGATGATGTAGAGGTTATTCGCTGAAAAAGCGCACACCACGATCACGCAGTACAACAGCACACGTTTATCCAGAGGTTTATTGACGCGACTTGCTGAGCGCTCCTCTTGCGTCACCACATTCGAGGGGATCTGCTTGACGACCACCCAAATACCCAAGGCCACGATCACAGCCGAGACCGCAAACGAGGCGCTAAAGCCAAACTGAGCTTTGAGCATAAACGCTGCGGGTGGACCAAACACCCACGCAATCGCTAGACCCGCTCGCATGGTTGCAACAAAACGCGTGCTGTTGTCGACATGACGGTCACCATACTCTCGGCCGAGAGCGAACAATTGACCAAACGAAGCGCCACTGACGCTGCCGAACAGTGTGACCACAGCAACCGCCAACCAGTAGTCACGAATCACTGTAAAGCTTGCCACGGTAATGAGGTAGCTGCTTAACGAGACGACTAAAATGGTTTTGCGATTCCAATGGCTGTCTGACCGTTTGGCGATCGCCGACGAGACCCATACCGAACTGCTGACCGCCACCACCATGTAGAGGCTCAACATCAATGGTGAAGCACCCAGTTCTTGCACAATGAAGAGACTCGATAATGGATAGAAAAACGCGCCGCACAAGCCGGTGACAAAAGTGGTAAATATAAAATAGAGTGCGGTTTTATCCCGGTACATGGCGGACTCCCCATCCAGACACATTGAGAACGAACACGGCGAATACGCCGCAAGCAATGTCTGTCAGTCTACGCCAATCCCCCGCCAACAATGGTAGTATTCGAGCCAGGTTTGATACTATTCCTTCAACTTTACACTCATCTTTGACAGAAAAGCGTCATGTAGCTAGGCTAGTGACCAACCAAGGAGAACATTGTGAAGCCATTTAAAGAGCATGTACTGACAACCCCTAGCTTTGACTGGCTGGTGCGTGAATTTCGTTGCCGAGAGCACAACGATCAGTACGTCTGCTCATGGCACTATCACAGTGAGTATGAGTTGGTGCTCTATCTCGATCCGCACTCGGTGTTTCAGGGTAACTATTACGCGGGTGATGCGATTGGCGAGATTGTGGATCATACTCTGCTGCTTTATGGTCCTGGGCTGCCCCACATGCTCGCAGGCAAAAGTGTTGCCTCAGAGAACAGTGAGCAACACACGGTGATCATTTGGTTCTCACAGCACTGGGTGGATCAACTGCAACACTTAGTGCCCGAAGCGAGACACCTCTCTCGCTTGCTGAGCCAAGCTGCGCACGGGCTGCATTTTAGCCCTGAGATTGCGCAGAAAGTGGCCAACATCATGGAAGGGTGTATCCATCTGCCGCGCCATCACCAGGTGGTCAAAGTCATTGACGTGCTGCTCACGCTTGCCGACGATCTTAAGGCGACCAAACTCTGTACCTCACCATATCGTATACAGCCTTTTTCCTCCCAGCACGACACGGATCGCCGCATTGAACTGGCCACGCATTACATTGAACAGCACTACGCACAAAGC
Organism: Vibrio sp. R12-SW3-ISO1; assembly: GCF_059834005.1. NCBI lineage: Bacteria > Pseudomonadati > Pseudomonadota > Gammaproteobacteria > Vibrionales > Vibrionaceae > Vibrio > Vibrio sp. R12-SW3-ISO1. The sequence continues at coordinate 1,932 of NZ_JCBDGK010000042.1, read as the reverse complement.
ATCACAATGGCCGCGTTGTGTCAAACACTGCACATGAGTGAAAGCTCCGCCTATCGATTGTTTGAAAAACACTATGGGGTAAGTTTCTCTGAACATCTCAAGCAGTATCGCGTGGGCAAAGCCTGCGAGCTGCTGGCCAGTACTCGTTTGCCGATCGCCCTTGTTGCAGAGCGTACCGGCTTTAAAAACCTCTCCAACTTTAACCGTCAATTCAAAGGGGTTAAGGCGATGACGCCGAGCGAATTTCGCCAACAGTTTATCTCTCCCTTAACGGTAAAATCCTCTCCCTAGCATGTTGTTGGCCTTAACCGCAGACGAAAAAGTATGAACACTCTCTCCTCCTTTTGCCTGCAACACGACACGTCTAACCGTCTCAGGGCTTAGAAGAGACACAACACAAACTTTCGTTCATAGCGGAGCGTCTCACCCTGTTCTATCTAATCAAGTACCTATGGATAGAAGAGGCTTACCCGATGTCCTTTCCCTTGACGAAATTCTCCCTAACAACCTTGACCCTACCCTGCTTAAGCGCATTGCTCTTGTCCGACACGACATTCGCGCAAGAAGAGGCGGCTCGACCGTTAACCGTGGGCGATGTGATCGCACGACCTGGCGTACTGACACCGAAAGGAAAACTCACTTTTGACGCCTCACTCAGTTACACGCAAAACTCATCCAATAAAGTCTCTGTGGTTGGGTATACCGTGTTACCGACGCTGATTGTTGGACGTATCGAGGTGAGTGATTCAGACAGAACCACCATTACCGCAGGGATGAGTGCGCGTTATGGACTCACCAACACAACAGAGTTGGAACTGCGCTTACCGTTTGTGTATCGAAACGATCAAATCTCTACCCGCCCAATCCAAGACGGTGCGCAAGACAACACGGTCAATATCACGCTAGATGGAGGAGGATTAGGCGATGTGGAGTTAGCGCTGCGCCATCAATTCAATGTCAACTCGACGCCATACTGGATTGGCGGCCTAAGCGTCAAATCAGACAGCGGAAAGTCGCCCTATGACATCGAGATCGACGACACCACCAACACCTACAAAGAGGTCCCAACCGGATCCGGTTTTTGGAGCATTGAGCCCAGCCTTTCGATGATCTATCCGACCGACCCTGCCGTTCTCTTCACCAGTTTAAGCTACATTTACAATTTTGAAGATGACGTCAATGTTGGAGACAGCAGCAGTGCCGTAAAATTGGGCGATACCCTTTCATTAGGCGCGGGGATTGGCTTTTCAGTCAATCCTGATCTGTCGTTTTCGCTCGGCTTGAGCCACAAAACGATATTGAAAAGCACACTGGATGGCGAAGAAGCGGACGATGCAAAACTACTGCAACTGGATTCGATTAACTTTGGTGTCAACTACGCGTTTTCAAAGACATCGTCATTGAACGTCAACGCTCAGGCAGGATTAACCGAAGACACCCCCGACTTCCAACTGACAGTGAGGGTGCCGTTCAGTTTCTAATATCCTCCGATCAATAAGGCATCTTGAAGCTTGGTGCGACTGCGAATCTGTTGCACTAAGCCGCTGACTTGAGCGTCAATATTGACAATCGTATCCACCCCCAACACACTGTGATCGAGTGTATTTTGAATCACATTAGTGATGCTTGCTGAGGTGATCGACGCCGATGTACTGTTGGTCACATCCAGTGAATTGACTAACGCCGCTGGGTTGACACTCACATCTCCTGCAATCTGATTGCCTTCGCCTACTTGAACAACATTCACCACATCGGTGACAGGCACCGCAGTCGTTGTAGTCGACGAGTCCGTTGAGTTGGCTTGCCGGACTTGATAATTCGCCGACTGCTTGAGCAGTTGACCGTTTTCAAACACCAAGTTGGCGATTTGCGTATTAAAGACCGACTGTCCATTAACACTGCTTCGTACACTCAAGCCTATATTGATGACGT